>DSBB01000210.1 GCA_011046175.1 Candidatus Hydrogenedentota bacterium
CCTGTATACGGTTCGGTACAACGTTGTGGATGCGGCGTCGAATGCGGCGCTGGAAGTGACCCGAGCGGTGAATGTGGTGGATACGACGCCGCCCGTGATCACCCGTCTTGGTGATGAAACCGTAACGGTTGAATGCGGTTCCGCCTACACCGACGCGGGCGCAACGGCAACCGACTCGTGCGGCGGCGACCGTACGTCCGCCATTGTAACCGCCAATCCGGTAAATACCGCCGTGCCCGGCGCGTACACCGTGCGCTACAACGTCAGCGACGCCGCGGCGAATGCGGCGGCGGAAGTAACGCGCACGGTAAATGTGACAGACACGACGCCGCCCGTAATAACGCTTCTTGGCAATTCGACCGTAACGGTTGAGTGCAACGCCGCCTATACGGACGAGGGCGCGACCGCTTCGGACATTTGCGACGGCAATCTGACCGCCTCCATCACGACAACCAATCCGGTGGACACCGCCGTGCCCGGCGCGTACACTGTGCGCTATAACGTATCAGACGGCGCGGCAAATTCGGCGGCGGAAGCGACCCGCACCGTGAATGTGGTGGACACCGTGCCGCCGGTGATCACCCGCCTCGGCGACGCATTGGTCAATGTTGAATGCGGCGATACGTATACCGACGCGGGCGCAACGGCAACCGACGTATGCGACGGCGATTTGACCGCTTCCATTGCGGTTGTCGAGTCGGTAAACATGTCCGTCCCGGGCATTTATCTTGTCACATACAACGTAAGCGACGCGGCATTGAACGCCGCCACGGAAGTTACACGCATTGTAAATGTTGCGGATACGACGCCGCCCGCGATTACCCTTGTTGGCGACGACACGGTGAGCGTCGAATGCAAGGACGCTTATGTTGATGCCGGAGCAACCGCCACGGACGCCTGCGGCGGCGATTTGACCGCTTCCATAGTGGTCACCAATCCGGTCAATACTTCCATTCCCGGCGCGTACACCGTGCGCTACAATGTCTCCGACGCTGCTGCAAACGCGGCAACGGAAGCGACCCGTACAGTAAACGTGGTTGACACGACGCCGCCTGCGATTACCCTCCTTGGCAACGCCACGGTAAACGTTGAGTGCGGCAACACTTACGTGGATACGGGCGCGACGGCAAGTGACGTCTGCGGCGGCAATCTTACGTCCGCCATCGTCACGGTCAGCAACGTCAACACCGGCGCGGTCGATTCGTATATGGTTACGTACAACGTCTCCGACGCCTCATCCAACCCCGCGCCCGAGGTAACACGCACCGTGAATGTGGTGGATACCACGGCGCCCGTTCTCACAATCAACGGTCCGTCTTCCGTGTTAATCGAATGCGGCGCTGTTGAGGAATATCAGGATTTGGGCGCCACGGCATGGGACAACTGCGACGGGGATTTGACGGGTTCAGTGCTTGCCGATACTTCCAGCGTGGATGTAAACGCAGTGGGCGCGTACATAGTCACCTACAACGTTTCGGACGACGCAACAAACCCGGCGCTTATGGCGACGCGCACCGTAAACGTGGTGGATACCGAAGAACCGGAGATCATGCTGCTTGGCGCGAACCCGGCGACGGTTGAATGCGGCGATTCCTATCTTTCTCCCGGCGCGTTCGCATGGGATCTTTGCGACGGCAACATAACCGCTGCGATTTCCGTTGACGCATCGCTTGTTGACACCAGCGTTCTCGGCTTGTACACGGTGTCGTATTCCGTATCAGACAGCGAAGGAAACAGCGCGGAAATCATCCGCGACGTGGAGGTCGTTGACACTGAACCGCCCGTCATCATGCTGCTTGGCGCGAACCCGGCGACGGTTGAATGCGGCGATTTGTACACCGACGCGGGCGCCACGGCGCTTGACGCCTGCGGCGGCGACATGACATCCGCAATTGTCCTTGTGAACAACGTGGTGACGGCCGTTGCGGGCGCGTACAGCGTAACCTACGACGTCACCGATGGCGAAGGCAATGCCGCGCCGCAGGCCGTTCGTCTTGTAAATGTTGTTGATACGACAGCGCCCGTACTGACATTGCTGGGCAACGCTTATGTTGAAGTCGAGCAGGGAAGCGTCTACACGGACGCGGGCGCAACCGCAACGGACGCGTGCGAGGGCATTCTAAACGCCAGCATCATAGTCGGAGGCGATACTGTTGACACGGACACCGTGGGCACATATATCGTTACGTATAACGTACAGGATCGTTTCGGCAACGCCGCCGCAGAAATCACGCGCGAAGTGGTGGTAACCGACGCGCCGGACCCGCTCACCGTCACGCCGCTTAGCGACATTTCACTGGAGGAAGGCGCTTCATACGACTGGTCTGTAATCGCCACCAACGGCATTGGCGAAATCACGTATCAATGGCAGCGCCTTGAGGGTTTGGAGTATGTGAACGTGGAGGACGGTCCCTTCGGCGCCGGTGAATACGCGGGCGCCACGACCCATACGCTTCGGTTCCTGCCCTTCACAAAAACCATGGCCGGCACCTACCGGGTTGAAGTTACGGATGACAGGATGACCGTCTACGCAGGCCCGGCGGACGTGATTTATGTGCCGCCGTTCATACCGGCGGCAGGCGCGTTCGGCCTGATCGCATTCGCCGCCGCTGCGGCCCTGGTCGGCGTGGCGGGGCTTCGCCGGCGCAAATAAGATAATCAGTCCATTCACGACGCCGCAGGCGCACGAGCGCCTGCGGCATTTTTATCCCCGTTTTCGACAACGGAAGCGTCAGCGGCGACATTGCCTGCGTGGATGTTTGAAACAACAACCTCCGGGGTGCGAATTCAATCAAAACAGGAAGCAAAGAATGAAAACACTACGCCGCCTTTTGCTTGGCTTTGTGTTGCTTTTGCTGTCGGCAACGGCGGGTTTCATCGTGCTGGTGGGTCCGTGGCCGTTGTACTGTGATTCCAATTATCAGAAGGCTTCTTATTTTGTTCGCGCGCTTGCGGCAATTGATACGGGGGCGCTCCGTACTCAAATCGGCGGCGAAGTCGCTCCGCTTATCGCGGGTTGGGCGGAACGGGAAATCACGCCTTCAGGCGCCTGACGGTTCCCGGTTAGCCGCTGCTACAAACCAATGACCGAAAATACGATGTCAGTCACCACGCCTTCCGTCTCGAGTTTTTTAAGAACCGGGTCAAGTTCGCTTGGCGAACCGGCGAGGAAGTAGGTGAATGCGTCTGCGTCTGTGTTTACCAGTTCACAGGTCAAAAACGTCTGGTCACCGGCGACGTCGCGCGGGGCGAGTCGCCGGATGGTGGTGACAATGGCGGATTTGCGCAGGTTTTGGGACGCGTAGAGATGTTCTTCGAGTCTCGTCACTTTACTGAGCCGCCGCACCTTGCGCACCATTACATCCTTTTCCGCCTCGTTGCACCAGAAGGTCATGACCACGCTGCCGTCCACGCCGGCCTGCTCTTCGATGCCGTGGCCGACCACGGTGTCAATACTGATGCCTTCGTTGCTGAAAGCCGATGCGATGCTTGTGAGCGCGCCCGCGCGGTCTTGAACGTGAGCGCGGAACACCCAATGTCGTTTTCTGGCGTCAGTCATATTGTTTTTCCCTTTTGTTTTAAGCGTTTGAGAGGACTTTGGGTTTGCATTCCCCGGTGAGAACATGCAGCGCGCCTGCTGCCAGCGCTTCCATTTCAAGGGATTGCTCAAACACAAGAACCGGCGCCAGCCTTCCGATGCGTTTTCGGAGTCCGTTGCGCACCCGCCCGGCGCGTACCATGCCGCCGGTGAGTACAATGGCCTCCGCGTCACATCCTGCGGCGACATACATGGCGCCGATTTCCTTCGCTATCTGGTAAATCATGGCGTCAACGACGAGCCGCGCGTATTCGTCGCCTTTCTGAATCCGGTTTTCAATTACATCAAGCCTGTATTCATCAAGATACGATTGCAGGCCTCCGTGTTTTGTAAGTTGCTCATACATTTCATCGCGGGTGAAACGTCCGCTGTAGCACATGTCAATCAATTCGGACACAGGCAGTTGCCCAGCGCGTTGCGGCGTGAAGGGGCCGCCGCCGAGAAGTGCGATGTTATTATCTATCATGCGTCCGTTGTTGATTGCGGCAATCGTTACGCCGCCGCCCAGATGCGCGACGACGAGGTTTACATCTTCACCAGAACGCCCCAGTTCCTTCGCGGCTTTTCGCATGGCGGCGCGCACACTCAAGGCGTGCGCTTTGCTGCACCTTGTGATTCCGTTGAATCCGGAGATTTCAGCTTCCGGAATGAATTCATCAACCACCACGGGATCGGTGAAATAGGCGGGCGCCTTGAGCGCGTCTGCCAGAACCGCCGCGACAGGGATGCCCAGATTGCTTGCGTGCTGTTTCTCGGGATGTTCGAGCATAGCATTGACAAGCGCCTTGTTGACAACAATTTTCCCGTTGCGTTTTCCGGCGATGATGTATGTGCCGCCCGACACTTTTTCCGACGGACGCGGCACGAATCCACCGCGCGCGGCGATAGCGTCCACCTTTCTCCACTTCGCCTCTCGCAGCACTTCACGCACCCGCTGCGCCAACTCGTCCGTCTGCCGCCGGCGTTCCTGCGGCGTGGCGGCAGTGGGAATCAGATACTGCAATTCGACATCCCTGACGCAAAGGTCATTTTCAAACAAGGCAATCTTGGTGGAAGTGGAGCCGGGATTGACGACCACAATGCGATGCGTCTTTATTTTCTTGCGGGAGAGCACGCGACACGGCGCGGCATGTTCACCGAGGCCGCGCTGGGCATAGATGGCGCCAAGGGCAAGGGAGTTAAGGCGGGTTTCGAGCGCGTCGGAGCGCGAAAGAAGCACGTAGGGCTTGGGAAAGCCCATGATGATGTTGGCAAGCGACGCCTCTCCGTATTTGATCAGGGCGCTGACCATTTTGTAAATGACGTTGCCCGTTTCGATGTTCGGGCAGACAAGAATATCAGCTTTCCCCGCCACTTCGGACACGCGGGATTGGCCCTGACTAAGGAGCTTTTTCGATGCGACGGCGCGCGGATCAGTAGCCAAATCCAGCGACAAAGGGCCATAGACAATGGCGTCAGGCCATTCCTGTCGGGCAAAGGCGGCGCCAAGCTGCGTTGAGGGGATCGAGGGCAACTCCTTTTCGGTTGCGGACAGCAGCGCCACGCGCGGCGTATCTATCTGCATCACATGACGGGCGACATCCACGGCGTTGCGGATGACGCCTGCAATTCGCGCATAACTGCACACCGTGTTGATGCCGGCGTCGGTGAGGATTATGGGGCGCCCGTTGGCGAGGGGTGCGGCGTCAAAAATGGAGACGAGGCTGACGGTGTTGCGTACGGCCAGCGGTAGCATGTGCCGGTGCAGGATATGGGTGGGCGTGCTGCCCTTGAGCACCATCTGCGCGACGCCGTCCCTGAGAAGTCCGGCGGTAATCGCGGCGGCCTCTTCGTCGCTTTGCGCGGCGAGGATGTCTTTCGTGGGGACGTCAATGCCCACTTTGGCAACCGCATCGGAAATCAACTGCTTTCTGCCCACGAGGACAATCCGCCTGATGATGCCGTGGTCGCGGGCGGACTCGACAAGAAGCAGGTCTTCGACGCGTTCGCCGCCGGACATGACCGCGGCCAGCGGCTGCAACGAACCGGCGATTTCGACAAGGTCGTTTACCTTTTCAAATCCATTGTCTTCGGGCGCGCCTTTAATCATGTTGGTCGTGTTCCTCGGATAAGGAGTTATGAGCGAATGCGGTGCATATCAGACCATAATAGTAACGTCATTGAAACAGAATCCACAGGCGGACTTCAACCGAAGCGAATCTGAAATAAGTATGCATGTTTACGTTGCCCCAAAAATGTTGTTGAAGTCAGACGCCGTCGGACACGTCGGACACGTCGGACACGTCGGACGAATGGGCGGTCTGTCATCTTCAGGCGTTCGTCGTCCATGGTGAAGCCTTTGACGACATATTCGCGCAGGCGTTCTGTTGTCCATTGCCGAAACTGCACCCCGCGCAGCGAACGAACGCGGTAGCCGACGGCGATAATCATATCCAGATTGTAATGCTTAAGTCGTCGTCTGACTTCGCGCTCTCCCTCGGCGCGAACTTGTAAGTATTCCTTACAAGTTGCCGTTTCATCAAGTTCTCCATCTTTGTAAATGGCTCCAATATGAAGGGTTATATTTTGTGGGGTGGTCTGATACAGCTCAGCCAGCATTGCTTGTGTGAGCCAGACGGTCTCCTCTTCCAGGCGCACGGAAATTTTCATCCGTCCATCCTCAGTTCTATAAATGAGGATGTCGGATTGTGGTGTAGACGTATTATCC
>DSBB01000305.1 GCA_011046175.1 Candidatus Hydrogenedentota bacterium
AGCATGCCGCCCAGCGCAAAAATCAAAAAGCGAATTAACACACGTTTTGTCTGCATATTGTCTGTCTCTTTTCCGGGGTATATATTGGACGCTTTCCCCGCTATTTGGTTTTATTGTTCAGAATCGCTTCAATACGCGGAATCGCCATGACATCCAGATATTCGCGCTCCGTGTCAATCCCAATGAACTTGCGGTTATGCCGCAATGCGGCAACGCCTGTGGCGCCGCTGCCGCAGAAGGGGTCAAGCACCACGTCCCTTTCCCGACTGCACGCCAATATGATCCGTTCCAGCAGCGCTTCAGGCTTCTGGGTCGGATGCTTTCCGAATTTCTTTTCTTCCTTTTGGGGCGCGCCAATGGCCCACACGCTGCGCATTTGTTTGCCCGGTTTTTTAAGAGCGTCGCCTGGCCAGTCGCCATTTTTCACAAGGTCGTAATTAAAATAATGCTTGGCTTTCTTGTCCTTGCGCGCCCACAGCAGGGTCTCATGGCTTGCCGTAAACATGCGGCATGCCAAGTTGGGCGCGGCGTTCGGTTTGAACCAACAGATGTCGTTAATCAGATGCCAGCCCTGTTGTTGAAGCGCAAAACCGCAGGCGTAAATGGAGTGGTACGTCCCCGATACCCACAGGGAGCCATTGGGCTTCAATACGCGACGGCACGCCGCTATCCATGCCGCATGAAAGGCGAAGTCCGCATCAATGCCCCGGCTCGCGTCCCACGCGCCTTTGTTGACGCTTACCCGCCTTCCCGCATGGCAGGTTGTGCCGTCGTTTGACAGATTATAGGGAGGGTCCGCAAAGATGAGGTCTGCGCTCGAGTCGGCAATATGCCTCAGTAGTTTGACGGAATCGCCAAGCCATAGCGTGGCGCCATTATTTTCGTAATAGGGTGCCACTCTGCGTGCATTCTTGGTTTGGAAACATGCTCTCCAAAAAGGGATAACTTTTCAAGGGACGTTCAAAATGATAGACAACAGCAGATTTCAGGTAGCGAATGATGTTAAAAATGCGCTCCGGTTCCGACGGAAGTCCGCCCGAAGCCAATGCGTCAATTGACTCATGAAGCGCGTCGCGTTCTTTTTGCGCCAAGCGGCGGGTTTGCTCCGCAAAAAACGCATCTTCCGTATTGGGCGCAAAACCGGCGGCTTCCAGAACCGCAAACACGCCATGAACAACATGCGTAAAAGGAGTGTCCGGGTTTGCGGCTATTTGCTCGAGACCTGCGCGCAGCGTGTTGTAAATCTCCGGCGCGGGGTTGTTTTCCTGAGCGGCAAGCCCGGCGGTTTCCAACAGAAAAGCCGCACAAACCACGCTTTCCACGTTGCCTTTGAGCGCGCCGTAGCTGTCGAGCAGGGCGGCCTCCGTGAGCAGTTGCACTTGCCGGCTGTCTTTCCATGCGCAGGTGATTTCCAAGCGGTTGTAGGTGTCAAGCAAGGTCGCCAGCGGGCTGCCTTTGCGACGCGCCCCTTTGGCCATACAGGTCAAGCGGCCGCGACAGGGCGTAAGGAAAGTTACAATGCGGCTGCTCTCGCTGAAATCAACTTTGCGCAACACAATGGCTTCTGTTTGTTCATATGCCAAAACGAATACCTGCTTCTTTATCAGGGAGCGTTGTCAGGCGTCGGCGTGTCATTGACAAGTTCCAACGCTTTTTCAACAAAAATCTCACCGGTCATCTCGCCCAGACTCGTGCGTGATATGTACTCATATCGTTTGAAACTGTTGAAGTCGTATTTTGTCATGATATAGCCGAACGCGTCGTTTGTTAATCCCAACAAAAACACGTGGTCGGTCGGCATGTTGCGTTTCAGATAATACCCAAGATTGGGAAGCACTTCCCCCGGCATGGAAAGCATTTGCGCTGTGCCGACAGTGACTACGTTCATCTGCGTGGTAATCTCGTCAAGTCCGCCCATGTGTTCCGCCATGGGGGAATTGCGGATTATCATTCGCATGAGAGGAGAAGCCACCGGAAGCGTCAAATCCCGGGACATGCAGTGTAGACTTGGGTTCTTTTGCAGCGGCGCGTCGGCAATAATGCGCAGCGCCTCGTCCGCCAGCAATTCGCCAATGCGTACGCATTCCTCCCACGTGCGCGCGTCTTTCCCGCTTTCGGTGCGGTTGTCAGCCGTTATCATGCCTCCCAGCGCTCCCGGGATGAAAATGGCAACCCCGCCGACTTCCGACTCGATTCGGTCGTAAAGGGGGCCGCACAGATCGGGACTGAGAATGCCCCGGCCTGGCCCAAGCACTTCAGGATGGACGGCGTAATTGACCAGCGTGGCGAGAACGGACGCGTCCCCGGCGTCCACGGCCTGAAGCACACTGCAACGGGGATCGTATAATTGCGGCGCATAATAATTATAGGCGATTTTGCCTTTCGCTTCACCCACGGAGATTTTCAGCGCCGCGGGCTGAAGATTGTCAATAGCTTCGTTAATGGCGTCGGCCATCTCTTCACACGCCCACTGCAAATAATCCAAATCCGCGTGATGCCGGCCTTTCATGTCGCGAAAGCAATAGGCGTCGGGCGCGCTGTGGCAATGGGTGGCGCTAATAAGGATGTTCTCGCCGGGGATGCGCGGCACAAGGGCGCGCGTCTTATCGCCCCAGAATTTTGGCCACCCCAGATTGTCTATACTGACCAGCGCCACGAGTGTCTCCCCTGTTTCCATGACCAGTGCCCGCGCAAAAAGATCGCCTTTCCGTTCCGTCACGGGTTCGGGCGTGCCAACGCCGCCGCTCACGGGCAGAAGCGGATCGGGGGTAATGACGCGTTTTGCCGCCCCCGCCTTGAATGTTTCCGCGTAAGCGGTTCCGGCGGGGAGCATGCTCCACAGGCACACAATCAACGTGATGATGATGGAAAATCTGAACATGGCGCAAATCCTTTTTCTTTTTACTTTAACTAATGATTGCCGTGGCGTTATGATACCACGAAAGGGTATGTGTTGCAGGAAGAAACTTCCAGACACGGGGGAATATGCATTTGACCGCATTGCAACGAAAAAAGTTTTGTTTTCTCGCCATGAAACTAACATGACTATAATTTTACAAATACTATGGATGTCCCTGCTTGGACTGGGCGTGGGGCTGTTCAGCGCCGGGCTCGGGCTAGGCGGCGGCGTCCTCATGGTTCCCGCGTTTATCACGTTTATTCCCGAAATGGATGTGCATACCGCCAAAGGAACGAGTTTGTTCATCATTCTGCTTGTTGCGTTGACTGGTTTTCCCAGGGTGCGTCATGCGCAGGAACACCGCCCTCAATTAACATCCTCATTGGTGATTATTGCGGGCGCATTGGCAGGCGGCTATCTGGGCGCCGCCCTTACCGCAAGAATGTCTGAAAAGGCGGTGTTGACGCTTTTTTTACTGTTCATTGTTTTTCTTATGCTGCGGCTGGCTGTAGGCGAGCCGCAACCTTTTATACAACGTAAACCGACCCATAAAAGTGGCCTGTTGTTTTGCGCCGGCCTTGCCGCCGGCGCCGCCGGAAGCGCCACGGGAACCGGCGGCGGTTCTTTGCTCGCGCCGTTGATATTATTGATGGGATTGTTGCCGCATACGCAGCTGGTGTACAGCGCGAATCAGGTTATGATTGCCACCAGTATTGCCGCGGCGCCCGCGCATTTTATGGGGCGGCAACTTTATCATGAGCACTTTACGATTGGTCATGTTTGCCTGGAAGTTGTCCCGCTTATCGTACTGTTTGCGCAGGTTGGCATCATTATTGGCGTGAGACTGAATCATTCCATGCGCGCATATCATCGCCGTCTGATACTGGCCTGGGTGCTTGCCTTGGTGGCTTTACGAATTCTTATCCAGATGTTCGTTTGAAAAAAAGCCTTACCGCCTATAATCTGGGCACGGACAATCCGCCGCCAATCTCAATTACCGCGCCCGTGCTGTAATCCAAATATCCTTCGGCGAGCGCCGCCACGGTTTTGCCCACATCCTCCGGCACGCCCCAGCGTTTCGTCAATGTCAATCCCTGTTCAATAAGCCGGTCATACTTCTCGCGGACGGCGCTGGTCATATCCGTGGCGATGACGCCCGGTTGCAAATCAAAAACATTGATCCCATAGGGCGCGAGGGCAACGGCAAAGCATTGCGCCGTCATGCTGAGCCCCGCCTTGCTGACACAATATTCCGCCCGATTGATGCTGGCCAGACGCGACGAAATGCTGCTTATAAACACAATACGCGGCGTGTAGGCGGCGCCTGTCCCAACATGGTTGATCATGTGTTGCGCCACGCGCTGGGTAAAAAAGTACGGACCGCGAAGATTGATGTTCATGACCCGGTCAAAACTTTCCGGTACGCATTCCAGTAGGTCAACCCGCTTGAGCGGCGCCACGCCCGCGTTATTCACCAGAATATCCACATGCCCGAAACAAGCGAGAGCTTCGTCCAGGATGCGCTGATGATCATCCAAGTCGGATATGTCGCCCGCCAGCGGAAGAAACGTAATGCCGCATTGTTCAGATTCCTTCTTAACGGCGTACAATCCCGTCTCTGTGTTGTTCGGATCAGGTGTTGTCGCAAGCCCCGCTATGTCGTAACCGTGCCGCGCCAGCTCCAGCGCGACGCCACGGCCAATGCCGCGGCTTGCCCCGGTAATTAATGCAACTGCCTTGCCCATGATAATTCTCCTTGATGGCGGAAAACGGACTCAGGAGGATACCTGCGCCACACGCCGTTTTAGCCCTGTTCGTGTTACACCATGCCGCAAAAGACACTGTTAGTCTTCCGCACGCAGGAACAATGATGCAGAATCAACCGGGAAACGCCGTTGAACGGAACTGACGCCGTGCCTTGCGGCCGGCTCACTCTTACATTGGGGGTATTGTAGCACGGGAGCAAATGCAACTGAAACAGGCACGAAAATAGGGACTGTCCTTCGCTCGATGGGTGAGGGGTACGGAAGAATAATAGATGTAGGTTCCGTCAAATCCCTGATTTTCTTAAACCGCCTTATGGTTCAAGATGCGCAAAACAACGCAATCATTCCGCAGTTGGATGATTGCGCTGTTGGAGTCGTGTCGCCGACGACTATGGTTGCGTGTCGTCGGGTGATTCCGAATCTTCATTCTCGCCCATGAGATATTTGTGCATGGCCTGAGCCGCCGTGCGGCCCGCGCCCATGGCGAGTATGACTGTAGCCGCGCCTGTAACTACGTCGCCACCGGCAAACACGCCGGGCTTGGAAGTCTGCATGGTCGCTTCATCCACCACAATGGTTCCCCAACGGGTTTGTTCAAGGCCGCTGGTGGTGCGTTGAATAATGGGATTGGGAGAATTGCCGATGGCGATAATCGCAAGGTCTACATCAACGGTAAATTCAGAACCCTCGATGGGCACCGGGCGCGGGCGTCCGGATTTGTCCGGCTCGCCCAATTTCATTTGAAGACATTCAACACCGCAGAGCCGGCCTTTTTCATTGCCAAGGAATCGCACCGGATTGGAGAGCAATTTGAAAATAATACCTTCTTCCTCCGCATGGTGTACTTCTTCCGCGCGCGCAGGCAATTCAGCCTTCGAGCGACGGTAGATGATATAAACGTTTTCCGCGCCCAGCCGTTTGGCGGTGCGCGCCGAGTCCATGGCCACATTGCCGCCGCCGAACACGGCCACGTTATTGCCCCGGATAATAGGGGTGTCATATTCAGGGAACCGGTAGGCTTTCATCAGATTCGCACGGGTAAGGTATTCGTTCGCCGTGTAAACGCCGATATAATTCTCGCCGGGAATGTTCAGGAAAAGAGGCAGACCCGCGCCCGAGCCAATGAACACGGCTTCATATCCCTGACGCATCAAATCGTCTATGGTCTCGGACATGCCGATAACGCGGTTTCGCACAAGTTTCACGCCGATTTTTTCCAACGCGGTTATCTCGTAATGAACAATCTCTTTGGGAAGACGAAACTCCGGAATGCCGTATACCAGCACCCCGCCCGGGCTGTGGAACGCCTCGAATATGGTTACATCGTGACCCATGCGCCGTAATTCGCCCGCGGCAGTCAACCCTGCGGGACCGGAGCCGATGATGGCAACTTTCCGGCCTGTTTCTTTTTCGGGAGGCACGGGCGCCACACGGTCGCGGTCACGTTCATAATCCGCCACAAATCGCTCCAGACATCCAATGGCAACGGGTTCGGATTTCTTGCCCAAAATGCACAGTTCTTCGCATTGCGTTTCCTGGGGACAGACGCGTCCGCATACGGCGGGCAGGGAGTTCGTCATCTTGATGATTTCA
>DSBB01000399.1 GCA_011046175.1 Candidatus Hydrogenedentota bacterium
TCACACAATAACGCGGCACGTACTCCCCGCCGTCGCGCACAATGATGCGCACCGGCGCGCATGCAACACCGTCGCTGATGGGCATGGCAGTCAGCCGCTGTTCCGATTTTTGGGTTATTGTGTGCTCTTCAGACATTATTCCATTCAATTTGCAGGACAACAAAACATGGCAGGTCTTACTGTGGCGGCGCCCTGCCGCTGCGAACCTAAACTGCAAACACGGGGCGCGTTATTGTAGCATATTATTATCGGAAATTGGTTTTCTTTTGCGTTGCCGTTTCGGGCCTGCGCTTTCGACGGGCGATACAATCGGAAAAGACGTGTGCCAAAACGTATGCGGTTCAGGAGTTGCGGCGGCGTTGATAAAAGAAATAAACCGCCTCGCCTGCAACGCCCACGAGCGGAAAAGACAAATACGGATACAGATTGATCCATGTGAAAGAAGCGGACCAGTGATGAAACAGCGCATCATAAACGCCCGGGCGCACAGGCGGCAACTGGCCGACAAAAATCTGCACCAGTTCCTCAATCATGCCCAGTCCGGGGACCCACCACAGCCGCAGCCAACAGACGGCTGCGAGCACGACGGCGACGGCAAAACAGCCCAGCATGGGTCTCGTCGCGCCCGGCGCGCCGGGCGTGGTCCAAGCCGCCTCCAGCAGCCCGAGGGCAATCGCCACTGCCAGAGCCGCGCTCGCCTTTGCATACGCATATCTCGAGATCATGGGAGTTCCTTTATCCTTGCCGTTGAGACCGTTTCACAACAGCGGCAGGTTTCAGAAAACAACGCGTCAGCAGCGGCTATCGTTTCGGCGGCATCGTATCATGCTTTATTACCTTATCGGCCAGAAACCGCGATCAAGACGTTGGGTATGTTGTTCACGCTTCAGCGTGCGGCAGCAGTACACAAACTCTGAGTCATACACGCAACCCCGCACGCTGAAGCGTGAACAACATACAAAGAGAATAGTCACATCTGGGTTGCGGGCAAAGCCCGTCTTAGAATAATTGCGTGAGATTTGTTGAACATGATGCATCCCTGCGTTATTGCTGAATATGACCGGTATCCGTCGGCCTGGTTTCACCGGGCTATTTTGGGTGCGCCTCAAGTTGGCTTGCATATTCCCGGCATGTTAGCATTACATCGTCAGGTAGGCATCACAACAGGAGAAGAATCATGAACGTCCCTGCGCTTGTATTGCTTTGTCTGGCGTGTTTTCTGCCGCTGTGCGCGGTGGCGCAGAGTTATCCCGGCGCGCCGGTGTATGGCGCGGATGCGCTGGGACGCGCCATGCCGGAAGCGTCGCAGGTGAAGCAGTTCCGCAGTAACCGCTACGCGGGCATTTTCTATTTTCTTTGGATGGATTTGAATTACGCGCATGACGTTTCCAAAATCCTTGCGGCGAATCCCGGCGCGGAAAAGTCAAATGTGTCGCCGCCGTGGGGACCCATCCATGCCTTCCATTTCTGGGGCGAACCGCTGTACGGATACTATCGTAGCAACGACCCGTGGGTGCTGCGGCGTCACGCCATGCTGTTGTCGGACGCGGGCGTGGACTTCCTGATCTTCGACACCACCAACGCGCTTATCTACAAAGACGCCTTCATGACATTGTGCGAGGTGTTCGATCAGCAGCGCAAAGCGGGCGGGCATGTGCCGCAGATTTCCTTCATGGTGAATACGGCGGCCGGTCAGACGGCGCAGGCGATTTACGACGCGCTCTACAAGCCGGGGCTGTATCCCGAACTCTGGTTCCACTGGAAAGGCAAACCGCTCATGCTGTGCGATCCGGCGGAAGCGTCGGAAGAGGTGAAGGCGTTTTTCACGCTGCGCAAGGCGCACTGGCCTTTTGAACTGGTGAACACCCATAACGCCTGGCATTGGGAAGCCACCTATCCGCAGGTCTATTCCTATGATGAAGACCCGGACAAGCCGGAGCAGGTAAACGTATCCGTCGGCCAGAACCTGCATCAGGACGACGGGCGCGTGGAGATGATGAGCACGGGCTTTGCCCGGGGGCGCAGCTTCCACAACAAGCGCATGGACACGCGCCCCGATGCGTGGCAGTACGGATTTAATTTCGCGGAACAATGGCTGCGCGCTTTTGAACTCGATCCGGAGGTGGTGTTCGTCACCGGCTGGAACGAGTGGATAGCCATGCAGTTGAATAAGGAGCCCGGCGGCCATGTGATCTTCTGCGATCAATACAACCTCGAATTCAGCCGCGATGTAGAAATGATGAAGGGCGGATACAACGACAATTACTACATGCAGATGGCAGCCAATATCCGCCGTTTCAAGGGCATGGAACCGCCGCCGTCGCCGCAACCGCCCCGCGCCATTGATATGGCGGGCGGATTTGAACAGTGGGACGGAGTGCAACCCGAATATCACGCCCACCCCTTCGCCACCCTGCCCCGTGACTTTCCGGGCTGCGGCGAATATCATTACAAAGTGACCACGGGCCGCAATGATTTTGTATTGTTGAAGGCGGCGCACGATGCAGAGAATGTATATTTCTATGCCGAAACGCGGGAGCCCGTCACCACCCACACCGACCCGAACTGGATGTGGCTGTTGATAGATGTTAAGGATGACAACAAGCCGGACTGGGAAGGCTTTACCCATATCGTCAACCGTCTCACGCCCACGGATAGCAAAGCGTATATTGAAGTGTGCAACGGCGGATGGAACTGGCATGAAGCGGGCAGCGCCCCATGGCGCGTTGACAACAACCGCATGCACATCGCCGTGCCCCGCTCCGTGCTTGGCATTCCTGAGAGCGGGTTCACGCTGGAGTTTAAGTGGATTGACAATACGCAGGAACCGGGCAATATCATGGACGTGTTCATCAACGGCGACGCCGCGCCCGCCGGGCGTCTCCGCTATCGCTATGAAGGGAAATGATGCGGGCGCCCGGAATGCCCAACCGCCTGTATTATAATGATATTGTGACCACGGAATATTTCATGAGACTAACGCGGGCTTTACCAACAACCCAAGCAATACACACTGACTTGACGTTTCCCGTCATTCCCGCGAAAGCGGGAATCCACGGACTTTCGACGGTTCATGCGCTATATCACTGGATGCCCGCTTTCGCGGGAATGACGATGGTTAATGCACTACCTGCGCCAAACATCTGCGCGAAACGCGCAGATGTACAGAACAAAGATTTTAGCTTTGCCCACAACTCGGATTTGACTATTCTCTTCGTATGTTGTTCACGCTTCAGCGTGCGGCAGTAGTACACAAACTCTGAGTCATACACGCAACCCCGCACGCTGAAGCGTGAACAACATACCCGATTTTTTGTGATCATAGAAGATGACCGACAAGTTACCAAAATCACGTCGGTTGTAATCAGTAAATAATTGGAGAATCATTATGTTTGACGTCAAAGCGGGGCTGATCTTTTCGATGTTCGCGTTGTGCGGCGCGGCACAGGGCGATGTGTGGCACGGCGCTGAATGGCTGCGCGATCCGGTGTTCGATGGCGAGCCGGTATTGAATCTGTTTCACCGCGAGAAAGAGCCTGCCCCCGAATTGTCCGGGCCTGTGAATGTGCATACCCTCTTCCGCAGGGAAATTACGCTGAAAGCGCCGCCCGTTGCCGCAACGCTCGCCATCACCGGCGACGACTATTACAAATTTTACGTCAACGGCTCTTTTGCGTTGCAAGGCCCCGCGCCGGGCTATCATTTTGCCTATCCCTTTTTCTGGGCGGACATAACGGAGCATTTGATGGCGGGCGCGAATTGCCTGGCGGCGCACGTCTATTACCAGGGACTGCGCAACCGCGTCTGGAACAGCGCAGACAACCGCTCGGGGTTTATGCTCGCATTGGAAGTGCGGTATGAAGACGGCTCAACGGAGCGCTTTGTCACCGACGAATCATGGCGCTGCCATCAACTGGACGCATTTCCCACCCGCGAGACCACCGGTTACCAGACCCAGTTTCTGGAGCACATTGACATGCGCCGTATCCCGGGTGGCTGGCAATTGACCGGCTACGATGACCGCCAATGGCGGCGCCCTTTGCGGGAGCGCCAGGACCATGCGCTCGTGCGGCAGATAACGCCGCCCCTCCAAATCACCCGGTATACGCCCAAAGAAACGCGGCGAATGGAAGACGGCCGCTATTGGTACGACTTCGGCCAGGTCATTGTCGGCCACACCCGCGTGCGCGTGCAGGGCGAAGCGGGGCAGGTCATCACGGTGCGCCACGGCGAGGAACTGCTGGACTCGGGCGGGGTGCGCTATGAGATGCGCGCCAACTGCCTCTATGAAGAGCATCCCGTACTGTCCGGCGGGTCGGATACCATTGAATTTTACGACTACAAAAGTTTCCGCTACGTTGAGATTCTGGACGCGCCCGTTGAGCCGGAGGTCTGGGTGGAGGTGCGCCATCATCCGTTTGACAACGACAAGGCGGCGTTCACGTCTTCCCACCAACTGTTGACGGATATATGGGCATTGTGCCGGAACGGCGTGAAAATGGGGTCGCAAGGCGGCTTTCTGGATTGTCCCTCCCGCGAAAAGGGACAGTATCTGGGTGATGCGGTTATCACGGCGCGATCACATTTGTGGCTGACCGGCGACCCGACGCTCACGCGCAAGGCCATCGGCGATTTTTCGTTTTCCAAGGAGATTCACGCCGGACTCATGGCGGTGGCGCCGGGAAATTTTATGCAGGAGATTGCGGAATACTCGCTGCAATTTCCGATGCTGACGCTGGAATACTACCGCACAACAGGCGACCGTGTCGTTGCCGAGTATGTTGCGGACGAAGTGCTCGACGGCATCTTTGACTACTTCGCCCAATACGAAAATGATATCGGGTTGCTCGCCGGAATAGACAAGAAAACGGGCAAATGGGTGCTTGTGGACTGGCCGGACAACCTGCGCGACGGTTATGACTATGACTACTCGCTGAAGGCGGGCAACACAGTGCTGAACGCCTTTTATTACGGCGGATTGCGCGCGGCGGCGGAATTACAACGGCTGCTGGGCCGCTCCGGCGAAGCGCATGACGCCCGCGCCGACCGGCTCGCGGCAAGTTTCGCCGCACACCTGGTCAATCCGGAGACGGGACTTTATCTCGACGCGCCCGGTTCGTCCCACAGCTCGCTTCATGCCAACGCCGTGCCACTGGCGTTCGGCCTCACCGAAGGCGCGGACAAGGAACGCATTATCGGGCATATCCGCGCAAAACGGTTGTCCTGCGGCGTGTATATCGCTTCGTATGTTCTTGAGGGGCTTTTCAAGGCGGGCGCCGCAGACCTGGCGTATGACCTCATTACTTCCACAGACGAACACTCCTGGCATGAAATGTTGCGCCACGGCGCGACCACCTGCATGGAAGCTTGGGGACCCGACCAGAAATGGAACACCAGCTGGCTGCACCCGTGGAGCAGCAGTCCCATTTATCTGATCGCCGAATATGTGATGGGCTTGAGCCCCGCCGAGCCGGGATGGGAAAAGATTCGCATCGCCCCCGCGCCTGTTGGCGGTCTGCCGGACATTATGATGCGCGCGCCTTTGCCGCAGGGCGACATTGTCGCCTTTCACACAAAACAAGGAGGATATACGTATATGACTCCCCCGGATGTGCCTGTTGAACTGATCGCGCAGCAAGAAACGCCCGCGCGCGTGTTGCCCCAGCCGCCCCCGGGAATAGGCCCGGACGCCGCCGCGCTTGCCGAGGCCGGATGGCGCGAACGGGTGGGCGACGCCCCGGGATTGTGGGTTTCCGTGCCGAAACAAGAACTGTATGTGATCGAAGCGGGTAAAACGCGATGGCGCGCGACGTGCTCCACCGCGCTCAACGGCGTGGGCGTGCTTGTCAACACCAACACAACGCCGCCCGGCTGGCACAGAATAGCGCAAAAGATCGGCTGCAACGAGCCGCCCGGCAGGATATTTCAAGCGCGCCAAGCCACTTCCCGCGTCTGGCGGCCCGGCGATGAAACGGAAGAGGACCTGGTGCTGACCCGCATCTTTGTTTTGGACGGCCTGGAGCCGGGCGTGAATCAGGGCAGGGATGCTCAAGGCAATGTGGTGGATTCACGGGAACGGTTCATCTACATTCACGGCACCAACGATGAGGCGCGGTTGGGACAGCCCGTATCGCACGGTTGCGTCCGCCTTTCCAATAAAGACGTCGCAGTATTGTTCGACTTTATGTCCGAAGGATCGTTGCTATATATAGA
>DSBB01000077.1 GCA_011046175.1 Candidatus Hydrogenedentota bacterium
AGCCAGCCCAGGTTAAGCGCCTATTTGATGTTAATCATCCGCTGAGCTGCTGAAAAAAATCCAGTGCGCGGGGGATGATCTTCTCGTGGGCGTCTTCGAGCACAAAATGCCCGGCGTGATCGAAGACATGCACCTCCGCGTTGGGAAAATGTTCTTTCCAATGCGGCAGGAAATCCCGCTCGGTGAAACAGAAATCGTCCTTGCCCCAGAAGATAAGCATGGGATGATCGCGGAACCGGGCGAGACCCGGTTCCAGCGCATGCACCACGGGCAGGGTCGGATGGTCCGGCTCCAGCGGGATGTCCTGCACGAACCGGTGTATGGCGATGCGGTTGCGCCAACTGTTGTAGGGGGCGAGATAGCCCGCGCGCACCTGCCGTGTGAACCGGCGTCGTTGCGACGTGGCGAACAGGAACGTCGCCAGCAGGAACCCGTTCAGGCCGCGCACCATGAACGCGCCGTATCCGGGAATGCGGCACATCTTGATGCGGTACGGGATGCGCGGCGGGAAAAACACGGCGGTGTTCAACACGACGAATCCGGCTATTTTCTCCGGATGGCGCTGGGCGTAGCCCATGCCGATGGCGCCGCCCCAGTCATGCATGACCAGCGTAACCCGCGAAACGTCCAGCGACTCGATGAGCCGCTCGAGGTTGTCGGTGTGCTGCTTGAGCGTGTAGGCGTATTCCTGCGGCTTGTCCGACAGGCCGCAGCCGATGTGGTCGGGCGCGATGACGCGGTGGCGCTTGCTTGCGGCGGCAACGAGATTGCGGTAATAAAACGACCAGGTGGGGTTGCCATGGACCATGACAATGGCGGCGTTGGCGTTCTGCCCGTCCGCCGGGCCCTCGTCCAGGTAGTGCATTTTCGTCCCATCCAACTCGAACCAGTGCGAATCAAAGGGATACAAATCCTTGAATGGGGCGGTGTCCGCTACCATTTCACGCTCATCATGGCGCAATTCAATCCGCTGCCGATGCCCAGGAGCGCCACATGATCGCCCGCCTTGAGCAGGCACTTTTCAGCTGCAATGGCCAGTGTTATGGGCAGCGAGGCCGGGCCGATATTGCCCAGTTCCGGAAAGGTCAGGGCAAATTTGTCCAACGTCAGCCCGAGTTTCTGAATAAGCGCCTGCGTGTTGGCCTGGCTGACCTGATGTGGAATGTACTTGTCAATGGTTGCGTCGCTCCAGTTCATGATTTTCCTGCCGGCGATTTTCCATGTGCGCGCGGCAAGATCAACGCCCGCCACCAGCAGCGCCTTGGCGTCTGTGAACAGGAAATCGCGCTGACCGAAGCACAGGCTGTTATGCTCGGTGGCGGCCAGTTTCACGGCGTCGCCCAGTATATGCCCCGAAGTGGCCTTGTCCTTGTGGCACAGCAGCATGGCCACCGCGCCCGAGCC
Source organism: Candidatus Hydrogenedentota bacterium (assembly GCA_011046175.1). GTDB lineage: Bacteria > Hydrogenedentota > Hydrogenedentia > Hydrogenedentales > CAITNO01 > SLFT01. Next base: position 1,405 of record DSBB01000077.1, read on the forward strand.
CAGCGTCAGCGTGGCGAAGTTGCTGTAGAATGTGTCCATATCCACGTCCGGCTGCTGCAACCGCCTGATGGTTGCCTCGATGAACTCGCGGGCGTCTTCGCCGTCCACGATCAGGCCGTACTCGATCTGGCCGGCTTCAATCATGAGCGACACCGTTTCCATGGCGTTGAGGAAACCGAGACAGGCGTTGCTGATGTCGTAATTCATGCAGTCAGGCGACAAACCCAGCTTTGCATGCACCATGGAGGCCACCGACGGCTCGATATAGTCTTTGCATACGGAGGCGTTGATAATTACGCCTATTTGCTTCGGGTCAATGCCGGCGTCGGCAATGACCCTCTGCGCCGCGCGCGCAGCCACGTCACTGGGCATTACGCCCCGATCCCAGAAAAGCCGTTCCTTAATGCCGGTCAACGTTTCCAATGTGCCCTTGGGTACGCCGAGCCGCGCCATTGTGTCCGCTATCTGGTCTTCAATCCAAGAGGAAAGCACGCGATGGGTCGGAATTTCGTACGCCATCGCTTCAATTGCCACATTGCCACTCATTATAACCGCCTTTACTGCTATGTTTTAATAACACACTCCCGGATTTGTCTCACAGTACGGGTTGCGAAACGCGCACGTCGGCAAAAGTGACTCCGGGATCAATCACAGGGAACATGCGCACGCAATAATAGAAGATTGGGCGGGATGCAGTCAAATCGGCTGCTTGAAAAATCGGCGCTTTCGAGCGCGTCACCGGCGGGGGGGGGCAGGTCGGATGGGACGCATTATTTGCCGTCATTCACCCAGGAACGTGATATTGCCTATGTTCACGCGCCCCTTGACATACGATTCTGTGATTGTCATGCCGCTGACGCCGGTGGTTCGCGCTCCCAGCAGCCGCCGCTCGATGCGCGCGTCAAATCCGGCGCTCTCAATTTTGCCGATGTTGGTTTCAAGGTCATAGCGGATGGGCATTTCCGCGGGCAGTCGCATATCCAGCGCGCCGATGTTCACCTCAACGTTTTGCGTCCCGAAAATGCCCAGCGTCGAAGCGATTTTCATGTCGCCCACGTTTACAGCGGCGTTCATATTGCCGACCATGTTGCTGATTTCAATAGCGCCCACATTGACGTCGAGGTCGGCGGGCAACGCGACCGGCGCATCCAGCACAAAATCAACGCGGGGGGACACTTTCACGAAAAGACGTTCCAGAAAGGGTAGCCGCTGCAGGTTAACGGCAATTTGGAGTTCGCCGTCCTTGACGCCCTGATGAATCTCTATGGCGCTCTGGTACTTGTCCGGATTGGCAAGCCCAAGCAGGCTGTAGGTCTGTACCCTTTTCTCCACGCGAACGTGGGGATTGAAAATACGGGCTGTGTCCCCCGAAACGGTTACTTTTCCGATAGGATTGGATACGCTTATTTTTTGGTTAACCGGCCAAAAATCAGTCTCTTCGACGACGGGGTCGCTTGTGCGTCTGATACAGCCTGAAAAGACGACCAAGGCCAATGTCAAGGCCCCGATCGTTGGCAATTTGGCTGCTACTGTCATTTTCATGCGCAATCACTCCCAATCAATACTATAGAATCCTACTGATTATACACCATTATACCGTATTTGTTTCCGAATGGCAAGTTTTATTGAATTTATGGTTTGTCCTGCGATGGTGCGCCGGTTTGTGAGAAACGGCTGTTTTATGGCATAGTAGAGCAGCACGGCAGGGGGGATGCGCATCATTGCCATCTGCCCGCAATTATCAGTCTCATCTTGAACAACGGAGAGTATATGCCCATGCCGCAAGAACGCAAAACGATTCATGTCGTATCGAATTCCCATTGGGACCGCGAGTGGGGGTACCCCTTCGAGGAGACGCGGTTGTTGCTGTTGAAGTTCATGGACGAACTGCTCGAACTGCTGGAGAATGATCCTGAGTTTCACTCGTTCACCATGGATTCGCAGACCCTGTGCGTGGAGGACTATCTGGAATTGCGCCCGGAAAAGCGTCCGGTTGTCGAAAAACACGTCAGGAGCGGCAAACTGCTCGTGGGCCCGTGGTATTCGCTGCCGGAAGAGTACATCTGCAACGGCGAGTCGCTGGTACGCAACCTGCTTGTGGGGCACCGCAGCGCCGCGGCGCTGGGCAAAGTGACCAAGAGCGGTTATACTCCCTTCAGCTACGGCCAGACCTCGCAGATTCCCCAGATTTACCGGGGGTTCGACATAGACGACATCATCTTCTATCGCGGCATCAACACGCCCAAATGCGAGTACATTCTCGAAGGCCCCGATGGATCGCGGCTGTTGGGCTCGCGCTTCGGATGCATGAGCCGGTTCAGTTATTACATTTATGTCTACCGCGTGCTGCGCTACGGCTCGGATGATGTGTTTCAGCGTTACGACTGGGACCGCGGCGCCGCGCCGTTCCGGATGATTGACGCGTCGCGTCCCCGCGACCATTATTACATCCTTGACGACAAGAAGAAACAGTGGAACGACGCGCCCATCCGCGAGCAACTGCTGAAACTGGCGCGCGATGAGTCGGAACATTTCAGCACCAGCCAGATTGTGTGCATGCAGGGCTTCGATTCGTCGAATCCCGACCCGGAAGAGACGCGCATCATGAAACTGTGCCAGAAGCTGCTGCCGGAACACGACATCAAGTTCTCAAACCTCGAAGCCTATATGGAGGCAATGGGCAGGGAAGTGAAAGACCCGGTGGTGCTGCGCGGCGAGTTCCGCGACCCCGGTTCCACGGGCAGTTGGACGCATCTGTTCGGCGACGTCATCAGCGCGCGCCCGCGCCTGAAACAACACAATCACTTCGCCGAAGTGAACTTGCAGCGCCGCGCCGAGCCGTGGGCCGCCGTGGCGTCCATGATCGGCGGCGAGTATATCAAGACCGCCTTTGACCGCGCGTGGCGGTTCCTGTTGCAAAACCATCCCCACGACACCATTACCGGCGCGGGCATTGACCAAATGGAAAAGGACTCGCTGTTCCGCTTCGACCAGATCAACATCATTGCCGACGGGTTGACCCGCCGCGCCTTTGAGGCGGTGCAGATTCAAATTGACAATGGTGATGTATGCGCCAGGGACAGCGTCATTACCGTGTTCAACCCCTGTCCGTTCCCGCGCAAGGCGGTGGTGTCGTGTCTTGTGGACATGCCCGCGAACATGGGCTATGAGGCCTTTGCCGTGCAAACGGCGGACGGACGCGCCCTGCGTCTTCAACAGCAGGAAAAATTCCCCATGGGCGTGCTGGTGCGCAACTTGCAGGACATCTCGGTGGAGCTGCGCGCCGAGCGCGTCCGCTGTCATCTGGAGACTGATGAAATCCCGGCCTACGGCTACAGCACGTACCACGTGACGCGCGCGCCGCGTTTCGCATGGCAGCCGGGCACGCTTGCGCCGGAGACCAACGTGCTGGAGAACGAACATTTGCGGGTGGCGTTCAACAGCGACGGCACACTGGACATGACCCACAAGGAGACGGAACGCACATTCACAGGGCTGCATTATCTGGAGGACAGCGGCGAGACGGGGCACTCATGGATACATCAGCCGCCGGAGCGCGACGAAATCATCACGTCACATGGGTCACCCTGCCAGATAGCCTTGGAAGAATCGGGGCCGCTCTATGCGCGGATGCGCGTGGACTACCGGCTCCGGATTCCGGTAAGCGTCGAGGATGAGCCGTATGTGGACTTCCGCGAAGGCGATTTGAACAACACCGGACGCACCGAAGAACGTCGCGAGATGATTGTGACCAGCCGGTTTACTTTGCGGGCGGGCGCAAAACGCCTCGATGTGCGCACCGCGTTCACCAACACCTGCAAGCATCACCGGCTGCGCGTGGTGTTCCCCACGCGCCTCGACTGCGACCGCACCGACGCGGAAATTGCGTTTGATGTTATCGGACGCGACATCACCATCAAACCGACCAGTCCCTACTACGGCCACCCGAACCCGCAGTACCCCATGCACCGCTTTGTGGACATGACCGACGGCAACGTCGGCTTCGCCGTGATCAACAACTCGGGGCTGCGCGAGTACGAGGCCATGGACAAGGCCGACCGACCGCTCGCCATCACCCTGCTCCGCGCCTTCACCTACCGCAATTCACCGGTGTTCGGACGCTGGGAGACCTATCCCGACATGGAACGGGCCCAGTGCGTCGGCGACTGGGAGTGGACATACGCGCTGTATCCGCACAGCGGCGACTGGACCAACGGCGTGTACCGCGAGGCGGAGGACATGAACCTGCCCCTCGAACCCGCGCAAGCGGGGCCGCACGAGGGCACGCTGCCCAAGACGATGAGTTTCCTGACGGTCGAAGGCGAGGCGTTGCAGGTGGCGGCGCTGAAACAGGCCGAAGACCGACCCGGCAATTATGTGATACGCCTCTTCAACCCGACACAGGAAACCGTGAAAGGCGCGTTGGTTTTGTTTAAGGATGCGCGCGAAGCATGGCTCACCAACATGAACGAAGATCGCCAGGAACAATTGCCTGTTGAAGGCAACCGCATTCCGCTGGAAGCGGCAAAGAAGAAAATTGTAACCGTGGAGTTTGTTTTATAGGGGGACGCAAGCCTCTGCCGCAAGGCGTCGCCACGGTTTATGCGCCGCCTGTTGGACGCTGTCATATCAACCTTGGCGGAACACAGGGACAGACCCGTCTCGCTTCCGCGGGTCGCTCGCTTGCGTCGTCGTCAACAAAAACAGGGACAGACCCGTCTCGCTTCCGCTGGTCGCTCGCTTGCGTCGTCGTCAACAAAAACAGGGACAGACCCGTCTCGCTTCCGCTGGTCGCT
>DSBB01000323.1 GCA_011046175.1 Candidatus Hydrogenedentota bacterium
CAGAGTTTGTGTACTACTGCCGCACGCTGAAGCGTGAACAACATACGAAGTGAATAGTCAAATCTGGGTTGCGGGCAACGCCCGCAATAGGAGACTTGTTATGAGCGTTCTGGTAATTTTGGAACAACGGGGCGAACTAAAGGCGTGTGGTTTGGAAGCCGCGTCTGCCGCAAAACGTGTGGCGGAAGCGGCGGGCATGCCTCTGAATGCGCTTTATATGGGCAAATCGCTTGACGACGGGCTGTACGCTCTCGCCGGGTTGGGCATAGACACGGTATACGCCTGCGAGCATCCGGAACTCCGTTATTATTCCAACGACCGATATGTGCCTTTGTTGTGTGAACTGGCAACGGAGATTGGCGCAAAAGCCATTATCGGTTCAGCGAGCGCGCTGGGAAAAGAACTATGCGCCTCCGCCGCCGCCCGGATTCATGCGGAACTGGCACAGGATGCGATCAGTGTGCGGTGGGACGGAACATTGCGCGCCGAAAAGCCGATATTTGCGGGAAAAGTGATTTCTGATGTTGTCTTTACTTCTCTTCCAGGCGTTGTTACGCTGCGTCCGAATGTTGGCGTGATAGAACGGGCGGGGGACGCCTTGCCGCAGGTGGCTAAACGAGATGTTCCCCCCGCATCGGTGCGCGCGGTCATTGAAGAAGTTGTCGAAAACGTTTCCGGAACCGTCGAGCTTACGGAAGCGAAGATCGTGGTTACAGGGGGCCGCGGAATCGGCGGCCCGGAAAATTGGCCGGTACTCCAAGACCTGTGCGACGCGCTGGGCGCGGCGCTGGGCGCCAGCCGCGCAGCCGTTGACGCGGGATGGATTGAAGCCTCCCATCAGGTGGGGCAAACCGGCAAAGTGGTGTGTCCCGACCTGTATATTGCCTGTGGCGTTTCCGGCGCGATCCAGCATCTTGCGGGCATGCGCACTTCCAAGATTGTTGTTGCCATTAATAACGACCCCGAAGCGCCTATTTTCAAGTTATGCGATTATGGAATCGTGGGAGATTTGCTCGAGGTAGTGCCGATGTTTGCCGAAGAAATCAGGAAAGGCCGATAGAAGAAATGGCTACGTCCATCCTGTTTTCCTTTTATGAAGGAGGCCCGCCGTGCTCACAACCATTGAAAAAATCCTGTTTCTAATAATACTTGCCGGGTTTATATCCTATGTTCTCATGCGCGCGCGCGAGTTGGCGCTTCTGGTGCGCATGGGCAGGACGGACCCGCGCCGCCGGACGGACAATCTCGCGCAACGAATAATCGGCATGGCGTTGGATGTGTTTCTTCAGCGACGGGTCTTGCGCAAACCCGTAACAGGCGCGCTGCATCTGCTTATCGTATGGGGGTTTTTTGTTTTTGCCGTAAATACGATCAATCATTTTGCAGGCGCGTTGTTTCCCGGTTTCCATCTCCTTGGCAATAACGCGGCGGCAGATTATTACACTGCGCTGGCGGACATATTTGCCGTCCTTATCATCACCGGCGTGGTCGGGCTCGCCATCCGCCGCTATGTGTTTCGCCCGGAAAGCCTCACGCCGAGGTCCTTCGAGTCCGCAGTTGTGTTCTTTTTTATCGGCGGCGCCATGGTGGCCTATCTTTTCGCCAATGCCACGGAAATCGCCTTGGAGGCGTCCGATAACAGTGGCTATCATGTCGTTGCAGGGCTGCTGTCAACGTTGTTTGCAAACATGCAGCCCGCCCCGTTGCGCGTCATTGCCCATGTCGCATGGTGGTGTGACGCGCTGATGCATCTTGCGCTTATCCTGTTGTTGGTGATTCCCACAAAGCACCTGCATCTCGCCGCGGGCCCCCTTAATCTCGTTTTCAGACGGGTTCAGCCCATGGGCCAGATGACAAAGATAGACATCGAAGACGAAGAAGCCGAGACCTTCGGCGTATCAAAAATTGAAGAATTCACGTGGAAACAGAATCTGGACCTGTATGCCTGCATCGAGTGCGGACGCTGCCGAGATTACTGTCCCACCGTAAATTCAGGCAAACCACTCAATCCCAAGGAATTGATCGTGGGTTTGAAGGAACATCTCCTTGAAGTGGGACCCGCTGTGCTGGCGGCGCGAAAAAACGCAAACGGCGAAATACAAAGGCCGGCGCTCATTGGCGATGTCGTTACAAAAGAAACCCTCTGGTCATGCACCACCTGCGGCAATTGTGTCGAGCATTGTCCCATGGGCATCGAGCACATTGACAAGATTACGGACATGCGCGCCCACTTGGTGCTGATGGAGGCCGACTTTCCCGCCGAGGCTGACGCCGCCTTTCGCAATATGGAAACCAAGGGGAATCCGTGGGGGTTCGCTCCGGCGGAACGCCGAAAATGGGCGGAAGGGTTGGACGTGCCCGTGATGGCGGATAAACAGCAGGCGGATATATTATGGTGGGTCGGATGCAGCGGTTCTTACGACGAGCGCAGCAAAAAGATTTCCGTCGCAATGGCAAAGATTCTTAACGCGGCCGGCGTGGACTTCGCCATTCTGGGCGATGAGGAACGCTGTAATTGTGAGAGCGCCAGACGCCTGGGCAACGAATACCTGTATCAGACGGCGACCCAGGAAATAATCGAAACGCTGAAACAATATCAATTCAAGCGCATTGTGACCACATGCCCGCACTGTTACAACACTTTCAAAAATGAGTACCCCCTTTTCGACGCTGTTTGGGAAGTTGTGCATCATACAGAATTTATCCAGGAGTTGATTCAAGGAAATCGGCTGCCACTGACGGCGACGCCCGCCCGGGAACCTACGGTGTTTCATGACTCCTGTTATCTGGGACGCTATAACCGCATTTATGACGCGCCGCGGCGCGTACTGCAAACCGCAGGGTGTGCTCTGCTCTCTATTGCCTGGGAGAGGGAGCGCGGCTTCTGTTGCGGCGCGGGCGGCGGACAGATGTGGCTGGAAGAGCAGGGGGAATCCATCAGCGGCATCCGGACGGACGAGCTTATGGCGTCCGGGGCGGCCCGGATTGCCGCCGCATGCCCTTTCTGCATTACCATGCTCAGCGACGGCGTAAAAGATAAAGGAGGCAATGCTTCCGTGCTGGATGTGGCGGAAATTGTTGCCGCAAATCTGGCGCCCTGATTTACCTGTAACAATTGTGTTCACATATCAAACATTATTCAGGTTTAACAACAGGAAAGGCTTTTCACTATGAGTAACACCCTCACCGACATGCGGCATCTGCGTTTTCTTCTTTATGAAGTCATGAAAATCGAAGAGAAGCTGAAGTATCCCTATTTTGCGGACCATTCCCGTGAGACCTTTGATATGACGCTCGAGGCGGCGCGTCAGCTTGCCGAAGAGGTCTTCTGGCCAACCTATCAGCAGGTTGACCATGAGGGCGCCAAATTTGACGGCGAAAAGGTAACGGTGCCCAAACCGTTGCATGATATTTGGAAACATTGTCGGGAAGGCGGCTGGTTCGCCCCTGACGTGCCTTATGAAAAGGGCGGCAGCCAGATCCCCATGACGTTGCTCGCAGCGTGTGTTTTTCTGTTTAATTGCGGCGACACTTCGGCCTCTATGCTGGTGTTTGGCGCGGGCGGCACGGGACGCCTCATCGAGAGTTGCGCCGGCGAAGCGCTGATTAAACGGTTTGTGCCGAAACTATACAGTGGCGACTGGGGCGGCACCATGGCCCTGACCGAACCGGACGCGGGCACGTCGCTTGGCGATCTCAAGGCCACGGCAACCCCGCTTGATGAGGAGGGCTGCTATGCGATTAAGGGCGTGAAGCGGTTCATCTCATCGGGCGATCATGATGTTGCGGAAAACATTATCCATCCCGTGCTCGCGCGAATAGTCGGCGCGCCCGCGGGCATCAAGGGATTGAGCCTTTTTATTGTTCCCAAATACAGGGTTGACGAAAACGGACAGGTGGGCGAATTCAACAACGTAACCGCGGCGGGAATTGAACATAAAATGGGATTGAAGGGACAGCCGACCGTCACCCTCAATTTCGGAGAGAAAGGGGAGTGCCGGGGGTATCTCATAGGAGAACCGAACAAAGGGCTCAAGTATATGTTTCAGCTGTTGAATCACGCGCGCGTGTTTACGGGGATACAGGCGATAGCCGGCGCTTCCGTGGCGTATCAGTGCGCCCTGCAGTATGCGAAAGAGCGGCTGCAGGGACGGCATGTCACCAATCTTGACCCGACGTCGCCACAGGTGCCCATCATCGAGTTTTCCGATGTTCGCCGCATGTTGCTTGAACAAAAGGCCTTTATTGAAGGCATGCTCTCGCTGATCCTGTATTGCGCGTCGCTGGATGATGATGTGCTGCAGATGGACGATGAGAAGGAAAAAGACAGGCTTTATCAGATAGTGGAGCTGCTGACGCCCTGCTGCAAGGCATACGGTTCAGACGGATCGTTTCGATCCATTACCAATGCCATGCAGTGCTTCGGCGGCGCCGGTTATTGCGAGGAATACCCAGTCGCGCAAATTATGCGGGACAACAAGGTGTTTTCAATTTACGAAGGGGCAAACGGCATACAGGCCATGGACCTGTTGGGCAGGAAAGTGCCCACCGGCGGCGGAACGTCGGTCCGCTTCCTGATGAAGGCGATGGGCAAGGACATCGCGGCCGCCGGTGAGATGGAAACGCTTAAACCGATAGCCGACAAGGTGCAGGAAGTGCAGAATGAAGTCATCGCGGCCATCATGCATCTCAGCCAAATCGGCCTGTCCGGTGAAATCGAAAAATATATCTCAAACGCAAGCCCGTTCCTTGAAATGTTTTCACAGATGGTGCTCGCGTGGCAACTCCTGCGGCAGGCGACCGTCGCGCAACAGGCGCTTGACAACGGTTCCCAGGAGACGGATTTCTACACCGCCAAGATAGAGACGGCGAGGTTCTATGCCAATACCGTCGGGCCGCACGCCATTGCAATCGCAAAAACACTGATGTCAGGTGAAAGCACGGCGCTTGATTTCAAGCCGGAATGGTTTTGAGCCGCATTGCGCAGCCAACGCAAACGCATGATGTATCGCATGGCGGACCTGCGTTCACCTTTACGGCAAGGTTCCGGCAAAAAGGCGGTCTTCGCCTTTTTGTCGAGTCTCAACAGCGCAATAAGGGGCGTCTGTCGCTTGGGCGTCATCATGTCGAAACGGGGTTTCCCGGCGAGCAGATCGCGAATGGGTTGGAATGTCGCAAGCAGCCGCTGATAATCGGGATCGCTCTTGTCGCGAAATACCGCTTCGCCGCAGGCTTGTGTGCCGCCCGCCGATTTCGCCAGAGGCGCGAGCAGGAAGGTGTTCTTTTCCGGTTCCGTAACGCGGAGATACCAGGTGCGCTTCGGCACGCCCGCGGCGGCGCCGCTGCAATGTCCGTGTAGACTTCAACGGCGAGAAAATTCTCGTCCCAAAGCCAGGCCGTGCGTCCATAATAGACAATCTCGCTGATGGTAACCTCGTCCGGCCAGACATAAGTGAGCGCCGCGCCTGCGGCGTGTTCCTGCGGTACGCACCATGCCATGCCCGCATCCGCGTGGGAACCCGGCTCCGGGATGCGTCCGTCCGCCGTGAAGCGTCCCGCGTAGTCGTCATTGAACCGCCCCGTTGTCTACAATGGACGCGTCGGCGCGATATTGCGCGCCGGCTCGCCGCCCGCCGCAACACAGGCGTATAAAAGGAGCATGGCCACAAGGGCGCACAGTTGTTTATTCATCTGCATTCTTCCGCGGTAGGGATTTATCGTATGCACACGGACGCTGGACATTATGTCATAAAAAATGGGACCTATGGGACTTATAATAATCAGAAGCAGCGGACAATAGGAAATTCATAGGTCTCTTACGTCCCATACACGTATATAGCCGCAAAATTCATTTCGTCGCAGGCGGCGTTCACGGCGCCTCGTAGTTTGTGCCGAGCAGCGCGTTCACGGCATGACATGCAAGACGCGCCACATATTTGTTGTCCGGTTCTTCTATGGCCTGCTCCAGCGTGTCAACCACGGGGCGCGCCTTTTCGCCGACGGCGTCCAGCGCGTTGGCGGCCTGTATGCGAATCCATTCGTCCTGGACGTTAAGCCCGTTGACCAGTATGGCGAGGGCGTCGTCGTTCGCGTCTTCCTGTTGCAGCAGGGCGCGCGCCGCCGCCACGGCAACCACTGCCGCATCGTCCTGCATGGC
>DSBB01000166.1 GCA_011046175.1 Candidatus Hydrogenedentota bacterium
ACATACGGTTTTACGAGAACACAGGAATTCCTGAAGGCATGCGTTGGTTCAATGAACCAAGACGGTGGCGTTGCGACAATGGTCTCGAAATTATAACCGACCGGGAAACGGATTTCTGGCAGCGAACGCATTACGGATTCTGCCGGGACAATGGCCATTGCCTTTTCGCCTTGCGCGACGCGGACTTCGCGTTAACTGTTCATGCGTGTTTTCAACCGAGGACCCAATACGATCAGTGCGGGATCATGATTCGCGCAGACCGGGAAAACTGGATAAAATTGTCCACCGAATATGAGAATGAAGATTTGAGCAGACTCGGTTCCGTCGTTACCAACCTCGGATATTCTGATTGGGCGACCCAGGATGTGGCCTCCTCCGCAACCGAACGGTGGTATCGCGCAACACGGCAGGGCAGCGACTTTTTGCTGGAGAGTTCCGAAGATGGAGAATTATGGCGGCAAATGCGCGTTACCCATCTGCACCATGCTTCAACGAGTCTCGAAGCGGGCGTTTACGCATGCAGCCCTGTCGGCGAGAATTTTTTGTGTCGCTTTGATTTTATGCGAATCACGGAAACGCCGTAGCGCGCGGGATAGGGGCCGTGCCGCGGACAAACATGGTATAGTACCCAAGGCCTTGGAAAGGCGATCAAAAAAGAAGCGTTCCATGTCGTATGTTTTTTGATGCCTGTGTGGTTCATGGGACAAATGTCCTTGTTGATATCAAGCGGATTTTCATTTCATATTTTCCCTGAGCACAGTGAGTCCCCTATAATGCATGCTGTATTCGCCATATTCAAACGCAAGTTGAGGACAACGCCCGGGCGGGTTGTTTTCGAGGAAGTCTTATGAAACCAAAAAAAATACAACCGCAAACCTTAAAAGGATTTCAGGATCATTTGCCTGAAGATATGATCGCGCGGCAGGGTGTCATAGACGCCATCCGCCGTGTTTACGAGCGCTTTGGTTTTGTGCCTGTTGACACGCCGGTACTGGAACGTTTTGAAACACTGACCGGCGCCGCGGGTGCGGAAGTGAACAAGGAGATATTTACGCTGGAAACGCCGGAATCGGAGATGGCGGCGCTGCGTTTTGATTTGACCGTGCCCTTTGCGCGCGTAGTGAGTCAGTATCGCGAGGAGATCAAGCTGCCTTTCCGCCGTTATCACATCGGTCCTGTCTTTCGCGCGGACAAGCCGGGCCCGGGGCGCTTCCGGCAGTTCACCCAGTTTGACATTGACGTTGCGGGCGCGCGAAGCCTGGCCGCCGACGCCGAAGTCATTGCCGTGTTGTGCGGGGCCATGCGCGCTGTTGGCCTGCAAGACGGCGGCGTTCCGCTGTTTCGTGTGCGCATCAGCAACCGGTTGCTTGTGGACGCGCTGTTGGCCGGCAACGGCGTCACCGACCCGGAGCAGATGAAGCACACACTGCGTGTGGTTGACAAATTGCGGAAGGTGGGCATTGACAATATCAGACTGGAGCTCGGCGATGGTCGCATTGACGAATCTGGCGATCCCATTCCCGGCGTACATTTGCCGAAGCCGGTCATCAATGCCATCACGGAGTTTATTGGCGTTGCCGTATCAGGCCGCCTTGGCGCGGTGGCCGCCTTGAAGGACAAGTTGCCCGCGTCACAAAGCGCGGATGCCGCGTTGCAGGACATGCGTGAACTGGCCGCGTTGCTGGATGCATTAGATATTTCCGAAGAGGAAGCCGTTTTTGATCCGAGCCTCGCCCGGGGGCTGGATTACTATACCGGCCCGGTGTTCGAAATTGAAGTGGAAAACATGGAATCCATCGGCTCGGTGGGCGGCGGCGGACGTTACAACGAATTATGCCGCCGTTTTATGAGTCAGGAAGTGCCCGCGGTGGGCGCGTCAATCGGGTTGGAACGGCTTATGGCGGCGTTGCGCGGGCTGAACAAATTGAATGCGCCCAAGAGCACGGCGCAGGTATGCATTGCCACCGTGGGCAAGGTCGCGCCGCGCGATGCGCTGCAACTTGCCGCGGAGCTGCGCGCGGCGGGCTTTAATACGCTCACCTATCTTGGCGGCAAGAAGAACATGGGCGCTCAACTGAGCGACGCCGACCGCTACGAAATTCCCGTGGCGGTCATCCTTGGCGAAGACGAGTTGCAGCGCGGCGAGGTGTCTGTAAAAGACCTTGTTGCGGGGAAGGTTTGCCGCGAGGACATTGAGGATCATAATGCATATCGCGAGGCGGGACGCGCCACCCAGGTAACAGTGAAACGGGAAAATATGCTTGCAGTTATAACGTATCTTCTTGACAACGGCGCGCTACCGGAATAAGTGAGATTCCTTTCTCCGTCGGCTTGTTAGGAATTGAATCGGCAAACGTAAACACGGCGGCCCTGCCGCGTTATGAAGGGAAATAGATTCATGATTACTGATCATTTGCATGTTGCCATGATCATGGCAGGCGGCAGCGGTGACCGCTTCTGGCCGTTGTCGCGCAAAGATAAGCCAAAGCAACTGCTGCCACTAGGCAAAGAAGGCAAGTCCAGATTGCAGGAAGTGGTGGAACATGCCGCAGCGCTGGTGGGCATGGAGAATACTTACATTGTCACCGGCAAGCACTTGGAAGGCCCCATCCGTAATGCCCATCTTCCGATGAAGAACGAGAACATTCTGATTGAACCTTGTAAACGGAACACTGCCGGCGCTATCGCCTATATGGCCGCCCATCTGATGGCGCGGCATTCTGGCGTTTCGATTGACCGTATCAGCATGGTAGTGTTGACCGTGGACTATCGCGTGGGCGATTACGACGGGTTTATCCGTTCCGCCCGGGTTGCCATGGACACCGCCGACAGCAATAACGCATTGGTTACCTATGGTGTGGCGCCGACGTATCCGGCAACGGGTCTGGGATATATAGAGGTGATTCTTGACAGCCGACAGGACAAGGAAGCGCCCGTATACAAGGTGGCCACTTTCCACGAAAAACCAGACGCGCAGCAGGCGCGGCAGTATATTGACGCAGGCTGCTATTACTGGAATACGGGGGTGTTCTTCTGGCGTTTGTCTACGCTTCTTTCAGAGTTTTCCGCCCTGTGCCCGCAAGTTTCGGCAATCATACACCAACTCTGCGCCGCCATCAGATGCGGCGGCAACGGCGAGGAATTTCAGAAGATATTTTCCAAACTGGACGACATCAGCATTGATTATCTCCTGCTTGAAAAGTCGAAGAACGTCATGTTTGTCGAGGCGGCGCTGGACTCGCCGGACGTGGGCACATGGTCTGCGTTGCGTCATCTGTCCGCCACCGATGAATCAGGCAACTATTGTGAAGGCAACCCTGTTGTGCTGGACTGCCGGGACAGTATCATTCTGAATGACGCCGGCGAGGAAAAAATTGCAGTGGCGGCGCTGGGGCTGGAAAACATTACTGTCGTGGTTGCGGAAGACGCCGTTCTTGTCATGGACAGCAATCGGGAGCAGGAAGTGCGCCGCATCGTGGAAGAACTCAAGAAACGCAATGCAAAGCAAGTCTGAGGAATACGGTGAATGACTGATTCAAACGTCCTTTGCAGGCATTTCGGCGAGTGTGGCGGCTGCCTGAATCAGGATGTCCCCTATGAGCAGCAGCTGGCGCTGAAACAGGCAGCGTTACAGAAATTGTTCCGTGAGTTCTGGCATGCGCCTATCCCCATTACGCCGTCGCCCGTGGTGTGGCACTATCGCAACAAGGTGGACCCGTCCTTCGCCTTGCAATGGTATCCGGAACCGCCGCCCGCAGGCTTCGAGCGGGACACCGTGCTGGGATTCAAGCAGAAGGGCAAATGGTTTCGGCCATTGGAAATCGAAGAATGCCGCATCGGGCCTGCCGGGTTGGACGCCTTGCTCCAGGGCGTGCGCGAGTGGCGGCAACAGTGCGGCCTGCGCGCCTGCGGTCCGCGCAAGCGTCAGGGGTATCTACGCAATCTGCTGGTGCGTGACGGAAAACGTTCCGGAGAACGCATGGTCGCGCTAATCACCATGCCCGGCCCATTCGAGCACAGTGACTCTTTTGTGGCAATGGTGAACCGTTGTTTCAACGCCGCAAGCATTTACCACGGCGAGTTCGCGGGCAGGGCGGATGTGGCGACGGCGGATAAACTGACGCTGCTCTACGGCAGAAATTCCATTCAGGAAATCCTGGAAGTTCCTGAATCCGATAATATCACAAGTGATCCGTCCGATCCGTCCGATCCGTCTGGTCCATCCGACGAACCCCACTCCCGCTCCTTAATCTTTCGCATCTCGCCCTTGAGTTTTTTTCAGACCAATCCGCTTGCCGCGGAACGCCTCTACGGACACATCCGCGCATGGGCGGCGCAACGCACACCAGACGTGCTGTTCGACCTATACGGCGGTTCCGGCGGCGTCGCATTGAGTTGTGCAGACTGCGCCAGCGAAATCATCAGCGTTGAGAACGTGGCCGCCGCGACGGAAGACGGATGCGCCAACGCAAGCACAAATAACGTGGACAACGTCTTTTTTGTTACGGACTCAATGCGCAATTACCTCAGAAACAAGATTGAAAGCGGCGGTTTCCCCGAAGGCAGCGCCGTGGTTGTGGACCCGCCCCGCGCAGGCATGCACCCCAAGGCTGTCCGGCGACTGATCCAGCTTTACCCGCAACACGTGCTCTACGTCTCCTGCAACCCGAAACGCCTGCGCGAAGAACTGCCCGCATTCCTCGAAGCCTACCACCTCGTCGAACTTCAGGCCGTGGACATGTTCCCCCACACGCCGCATGTGGAAGCGCTGGCTGTTTTCGAACGAAGGTGAGTGCACGGCAGCGATAGCGGACGTTATTACGCCTCTTCTCGTTCCGCCGGGTTGGGACTGAAATATTCTCTTTTTCCCAATTCGTTTTGGGCTTTTTCGGCGGTGGGGAGGGGTTCCTGGCTGTCTTCGATGAGCGGCCATTTTTGTGCGTATTCGGCGTTCAGCGCGATGAAGTCCTTCCATTTGTCCGGCACTTCCTCGTCGCTGTAAATGGCGCGCACCGGACATTCGTCCACGCATACGCCGCAGTCTATGCATTCGTCGGGGTCAATGACAAGCATGTTTTCGCCTTCGTGAAAACAGGCTACGGGGCATACGCTGACGCATTCGGTGTATTTGCATTTGATGCATGGTTCGCAAACGACAAAGGCCATGTTGAGTGTCTCCCGATGTTGTTATTGTTCCGTTTCATGGACGCCAAAGAGGCGTTGCGCCAGTTCCATAAGCGTGTCGCTGTGGTCGCCCAGCGCTTCCGATTTGATGGCGGTGATGGGGTCGCGCAGCAGGTTGTTGATGATGCGTCGTGACAGTTTTTCTATTTCTCCCCTTTTTTCCGGACTTAATTCCGGGAGTTTGTCGAGTGTGCGTTTTAGCTCCTGTTCGCGAATTTTGTTGAATCGTTGCGTCAATGCCGCGATGAGCGGCTCCATATTCAATCGCCGCCGCCACGCCAGGTAGTTCTCCACTTCCGCCTGTATGATGGCTTCACAGTCGCCGATTTCGTCCTGGCGCCTGCGCAGGTTGCGCTGCGCCGCGCTCTGCAAATCGTCTATGTCGTAACAATAGACGTTTTCCACGTGCGCTGCCTCGCGTTCTATATCGCGGGGCACGGCGATGTCAATGACAAACATGGGGGCGCGTCCCCGCTGTACGATGGCGCGTTCGAAATCGGCGCGTCGCAGAATCAAATCTGATGCTCCGGTGGAACTGATCAGGATGTCGGCGCGGTGGAGGTGATCGGGCAGGGCTGCCAGAACAATCGCCTCGCCCTTGAATTTGGCGGCAAGGTTCTGGGCGCGTTCAAGCGTCCTGTTCAGCACCATTACTTTTCCCACGCCGTGTTCGACAAGGCTTTTTAACGCCAGTTCGCTGATTTGCCCGGAACCGATTATCATGGCGGTTTTGTCGCCCAAGTCTTTCAGGATGGATTGCGCCAGATCAACGGCGACGGATGCGACGGACACTTTTCCTGCGCCGATGCGTGTTTCGGCGCGTACGCGCTTGCCGCATTTCAGCGCCCGCTGAAACATGACGCTCAGCGTGCGGTTCAACACGCCGGCATGGCGGGCCGCTTCGTAGGTCTGCTGCAATTGACCCATGATTTCATTTTCGCCGACTACCATGCTGTCGAG
>DSBB01000382.1 GCA_011046175.1 Candidatus Hydrogenedentota bacterium
CCCCTATTATATGGGATATGATGCCGGAATCAAAAAACGCTCTCGTTATTGTCGGGCCCACCGCTGTCGGCAAGACCGCGCTGGGGGCGCGTATTGCTTCATTGCTTGACGGAGAAGTGCTTTCGGCGGACTCGCGTCAGGTTTACCGCGGATTGGACATCGGTTCCGGCAAAGACCTTGAAGAGTACGTTGTTGACGGCAAATCCGTCCCGTACCATTTGATAGATATTGCCGATTTAAGGCAGGAATTCTCCGTGTTTCATTACCAGCAGGCATTTTATGCCGCTTTTGAATCGGTAATACAACGCAAACGCCTGCCGGTGGTGGTGGGCGGCACGGGCTTGTATCTTGACGCGGTGCTGTGCGGCTATCGCATGGTTCCCACACCGGAGAATCCGGAACTTCGCGCGATGCTTGCGGCGTTGGACGCTGAACAGCTGCGGGCGCGTCTCGCTTCGATCCGTCCGCGGCTTCACAACATCACGGACATGGAGGACCGGGAACGACTTATCCGCGCCATTGAAATAGCCGAATACGCCCGCAACCATCCCGCGCCGCCGTGCCCGGAAGTGCGGGCGTTGATCCTGGGCATAAAATGTCCGCCGGAAGTATTGCGCGAGCGCATCGCCAGGCGGCTGCGCGCCCGGTTCGATGCGGGGCTGATTGAAGAAGTGGAGAGGCTTCACGCCGCGGGGCACTCCTGGGAACGTTTCGAACGGCTGGGACTCGAGTATCGTTTTATTGCGGAATACCTGCAGGGAAAGATCAAAAACAAGAACGATTTGTTTCAAAAATTGAACAGCGCAATTGCCCAATTTGCCAAAAGGCAGCGCACTTGGTTTCGGGGCATGGAACGCAAGGGCTTCGACATACGCTGGCTGCCCGATAACGATCCGCGGCATGCGTTGAAAGCCATACGGCACAGTGATTTGGCCCATAACGGTGAGACCAGTAACGCAGCGCCGCCCGACAATTCCGACGCCGACTGACAGTGCGCGCCACAACCGGCCCCAGAGGTATCCATGCAAAATATCATAACAGACTATCTGAAAAAACGCGCCTGCCACGGCGGGTGGCCGCTTGCGGGAGAGACCAGAGGGCAACCTTGTTCCTGCGCGGTGGTAATTCCCGCGCTTGCGGAACACGCTTGTCTTTTCGACACGCTGTTCGCCCTTACCGCGTCCAGCAGCGCCGCGGTGGCCTCGACGCAGGTCATCATTGTGATCAACAACCGCAAGCCGCCCCACGCCGCCGCCGATGACATTGCCGACAATACCCGAACACTGGAGGCGCTTAAACAATGCGCGGCGCAGCATGTATTTGCGCCCCTGCGCCTTGCGTGGGCGGACGCGGCGTCGCCCGGCTGCGAACTGCCGGAAAAGGAGGGGGTGGGACTGGCGCGCAAAATTGGCGGCGACCACGCCTTGCGACTGTTCGCGGCGGCGGGCAAGCCGGGCGCGCCCATCGTTCACCTTGACGCGGATTCGCCGCCCGCGCCCGGCTATCTGGACGCCATTCTTGCCTTCTATGCGTCCGGCGCGCAATGGGGCGGTTATGCCGCCTATCAGCACCCGACAGACGCCGCCACACGGCAGGGGCGCGTGATGATTGCCTATGAAATTTATCTGCGTTACCATGAACTCTCGCTGCAATACGCCGGGTCGCCCTACGCTTATCCCGCGCTGGGCTCAGTGATGTCAAGCGCCGCCCGCGCCTATGCCGCGGCGGGCGGTATGAACCGGCGCTGCGCGGGCGAAGATTTTTACTTCATGCAGCAACTTGTGAAAACGGGCGTCCTCAGGCAAATTCCCCATGCGCTTGTGTATCCGTCCGGCAGGCAATCGCAACGCACGCCCTTCGGAACGGGCCGCGCCGTGACCGCGGGCAACAACGACGCGCATGTGTTTGCTTCTTTGTTTCATCCTGAATCCTATGAAGTGTTGCGCCGCTGGCTTGCGCTTGCAGCAGAGGCGATAACGCTTCCCGGCGGCGCCGTCCTTGACAGGGCGGCCGGCATACATCCCGAACTGGTTCGTTTGCTGGAAAAGCGCGGATTCACAAAGGCATGGGAAAGAATCGCCGTGAATCATCCCGAGCCCGCCAATCGTTTGCGCCAGTTTCATGTATGGTTCGACGGGCTGCGCGCCATTCAGTTGGTCCATCATCTCCGCGACACGGCATTTCCCAATGTGTCCGCGTCAGAAGCTATTGCGGCATTATCAGCGCGCTTGGAAAGCGACAAAACCATCCGGCTTCGCGCGCTTTATCAGAAAATTGCGCCCTATGTGTCGCGTCCTCGGCGATGAGTTCCATGCGCGCGCGGTTTGTGTCGGGCGGTTATTGTGGGGCAAGGGCGTAGGTGACCTGAACTTTTGCCTTGCACGCCAGTTGCGGCACTTCAGCGGTTTGCCCCGCAGGGCGCTGCTCCCATTCGACCTCGAGCACCTCGACGCGGTCAACGGCGTAGATGTTCGTTTTTACCGCCGTTGCGACCGCTTCCGCCGGGGGATACGCGTTTTCCGTTGCGCGGGTCACGGCCGCTGCGATGACGCTGTCCGGGTCGGGGGCAAAGAGTTCGAAAGGCGCAAGGGTGCATTTCATGGTGTCGGCGAGAGCCGCCAGTTTGTCGCAGAGCGCGGCAAATTGCGCCGGTCCGGTTTTTGCCGTGTTGAACACGGCCATGCTGAACCGTACCCGGAACGAGGCCTTCACCTGCCGTTGCTCCATTGACGTGATGATGGGCGGAGCGGTCAATATTTCTGTCGGCTGCAATTCCGAACCGCGCACGGCGGTGGGCGCGGCTTGGATGAAGGCGTCGAATTGTTCAATGGCGGACTGTAGCGTGTCGCCGCTGAAATGACGTATGAACGTGAATTCCACGACGCCGGGGTTTACAAAAACGGATGCCTCCCCGACGTTCAGGATCACCGGTTGGTCTGCGGCGGACGCGGTTGTTGCGATGATTGTCGCAATCGCCCACCAGTGAACATGCGGCCTACTCATGACGTTATGCTCCTATGATGTTATCTGAAAAGGAAAACATGCGTTTTAATATGTCCCGTTCCGGTTGCGCCCCGTATTCGCATACTTGAAAAACTTCCGCGAAATGCACTCCCCTCGCCGCGTCGCCGCACCATGCATGCAGGGCGTCGCGCGCGTGCGTTGCGGGCAGTTCGAGCAGGGGGCGATAATAATTTTCCAGCCATGTGAGGCGCGCCGTTTCATTTGAAGCGGGCGGCACGCGATCAAGCGCGCCGTCCAGCCAGGGAAGCCATTCGTAAAATTGGGAGGGCATCGCGTGAAGCAAACGCCATTTTACATTCATCACCGCGTCCACAGACACCGCCACATCGGCGCGAAATGGGGCGGGAAAAGTGAAGGGGTCAAAGAGATACAGAAACACCGGATTTCGCCGCAGGGCCTCCGTATCGGGGCAGAACTGCGGCACCGTTACCATGAACGCCGCGTCTTGCACGGCAATCGCGGCGTAGCGATGGTCCGGATGATAGTCGTTCGGTCGGTGGGTAAACACAATATCCGCCTTCTGTTCGCGGATGATGCGCGTTACCGCCCTGCGCAATTCGAGATCGGCGGTCAGTTCGCCGTCGTGATTGCTCAATGTGAGGCTTTCATAGCCGCCGATTTCCGCCGCCGCCTGGGATTCCCTCATGCGTCGTTGCGCCAGCGCGCCGCCGCCCATCTCGTGATGGCCGATGTCGCCGTTGGTCAGGGAAACGGCAAGCACATTGTGTTCGTCCCGCGCAAACAACGTCATCACGCCGCCGGCGAAAACCTCGGCGTCATCCGGATGGGCGCCTATGCAAACGATGTTCACGGGGTTTCCTCTTTTTCAAAGTTGATGCGGACAGGGTTGCTGATGAGGGTGACGCGCTCGGGCGACGTGGCTGTGCGCGGATCAAGCGCATTTTCGTCCGTGCCCGTCTCCATCAGCCATGCATCGGCGCGTGCGTAAACCAACATCGTATCCGGCGGCGCTTCCAATCCTTCCAGCGCGTCCACCACAAAGGCGCGCGGGATTACCATGCCCGATTCGTCAGGTTCCGGACGCCGAGCGTTTCGCCCCATCACATAGGCGTGTTCCTCGCCGAGGGGGGTGTCGTTGTCTCGGTAGGCGCGCGCCCGCGCAACCACGGGCCGCTCGACAAAGTCCCGCGAAGAGGTCATTTCAAATTGGATAAGCAGTTTTTCCGGGAATGGCGGACGCGCGGTGATGATGGTCATGGACAGGGTTTCACGCGCGGTTTCGATGTATTCGGCCTGTGTTGTGGCTGAGACGGATTCCGGCGCGAGCGTGCCCAGAATCATAATGCCGCTGTCCACATCTCCCGGGTCTATGGGAGGGCGTTCCGCCAGCGGTGTTGCCGCCTGGGTGGGTGCGGGCGCCGCCGGGCGCGGCGCGGGCGGTTCTCCATCAGCTTCCTTTTGGCCGGAACATGCGCAGGCCAACATCGTGAAAACAAGAAGGCAACAGGTGTTTGCTTTCATTAGAACGCTCCAACGGTTGTCTTTAACGTAAACATCTGCGGGTTGCACGGTGATTTTATCATGCCTGAAAGGGAAAACGAAAAAAAACGCAATGTTGCGGACACGTCGCAACGGGATATTGTTTTGCTCAGACCGTGTTTTCATGTCTGCTCTGTTTCCTTGTCCGGGGAATGCGGCGCTGTGACGAGCTGTTTCAGTTTGTCCGAACCATCAAAAAGGGATATACTCATGCCTCGGAGATATGAAACAACCGGTCGGGAGCGTATCGTTGTCAGACGCCGAAAAAAATAATTCATCCGAATGCGGTCGGGAGGGCGCGCGCGAATTGTCGCGATTTGCGGCTATTTTCGCCGGCGGCACCATGATCAGCCGGGCGCTCGGGCTTGTGCGCGACATGGTGTTTGCCCATGTCATACCCGGCGCGGCGCTGGGTTCGTTCTTGTTCGCGTTCAGTCTGCCCAACATGCTGCGCGACATGCTTGGCGAAGGCGCGGTGAACGCCGCGCTGGTGCCTGTGTTTACGGCTGCCCGGGAATCGGGCGACCACAAGGAATACCGGCGCGCTGTGGCGTCGGTCATGTCCATGATGCTGCTGATTTTTTTTGCGCTCACCGTTATAGGCGTGTTGCTTATGCCGCTCACGCCGGCCGTTTTGTCGGCGCTGCGTCCGTTTACGGGACGCGAGTTGCCCCAGTCCGAGGCGGAATTGACGGAAACGGTGCGTCTGATGCAATGGACGTTCCCTTACTTGTTCTTCATAGGCGCGGCGGTGTTTGCAATGGCCCCGTTGTTTGTGGCGCGGCGTTACGGCACGCCCTCCTGGACGCCGGTGTTGTTGAATGTGAGTTTTATCGTTTGCGCGCTGTGTTTGCGCGGCTATTTTGCAAATCCGGCGTGGGCGCTGGTGGTGGGCGTATGGCTTGGCGGGCTGGCCCAGATGGCGGCGCTCTGGTTTGATATGTTCCGTTCCGTGGGCGTGGCATGGCCCCGTTTTCATTTCCGCCATGCCGCAGTAGCACAGACGGTATGGTTGTTGTTGCCGGTGGTGTTTGGGCAGGCCGCCGGAGAGGTCAACAAACTGGTGGACCGGTTTTTTGCCATGTCTCTGGGCGAGGATACGGTGCTCGCCTTGTATATTTCCAACCGGTTGGTGCAACTGCCCCTGGCGATTTTCGGCGTGGCGGTGGCTGTGGCGATATTGCCCGCCTTGTCCCAGTCCCATGCGCAACGGGACGCGGAAAAACAGCGTTCCCTGATGTTGTTTGGCCTGCGCCAGTCTTTCTTCCTGTCGTTGCCGGCAATGGTGGCGCTTATTGTGCTTCGGGAACCCGTCATCCGGTTGATTTTTGAGCGGGGAGAATTCGACGCGGCGGCCACGGAGCGGGCTGCGGGCGCGTTGTTCTACGCGGGCATGGGCTTGGTGTCCTTTGCGTGGGTAAAAGTGTTGGTGCAGGGTTTTTACGCGCGGCATGACACAAGAACCCCCGTGGTAGTGGCGGCGTCCTGTATGCTGCTGAATATTGCGCTGAATTTGGCGCTGGTGCGTCCCATGGGATATCAGGGACTGGCATTGTCAACTTCCATATCATTTACGGTCAATTTCGTCGCCCTCTACCTACTGCACACCCGGAGAC
>DSBB01000537.1 GCA_011046175.1 Candidatus Hydrogenedentota bacterium
GCTACCATCAACGCGATGTGGTGCGCAAGGCGCTGGCGGACGTGCAGGCGCATGGCGCCGGCAATCGCTACCTCATTCAGCACTCGACGGGCAGCGGCAAGTCGAATTCCATCGCGTGGCTTTCCCACCAACTGATCGGCGTGCGGCGCGGCGGGAAGGACCTCTTCGACTCGGTCATCGTGGTGACGGACCGGCGCATCCTGGACGACCAAATCCAGCGGACCATCAAGCAGTTCATGCAGGTGAAGGCGACGGTGGGCCATGCGGAGCACTCGGGCGACCTGCGCAAGTTCATCGAACAGGGGAAGAAGATCATTGTCTCGACGGTGCAGAAGTTTCCGTTTATTCTCGACGAGATCGCGAAGGAGCGGGGGCGGAGGTTCGCCATTGTGATAGACGAGGCGCACTCCAGCCAGGGCGGCAAGACCACGGCGGCGATGAGCACGGCGCTGGGTGAGGAAGACAGCGGGCCGGACCCTGAAGACACCGTGAACGAGGCGCTGGAGCGGCGCATGGCGGCGCGGAAGATGCTCAAGAACGCAAGTTACTTCGCTTTTACGGCCACGCCGAAGAACAAGACGCTGGAACTGTTCGGCGAAGCGCTGCCGCAGGATGCGGAGGGCCGGGTGCGGCACCGGCCTTTCCACAGTTACACGATGAAGCAGGCCATCCAGGAGGGCTTCATCCTCGATGTGCTCCGGCATTACACGCCGGTACACAGCTATTACAAACTGATCAAGAAGATCGAGGACGACCCGGAGTTCGACACGAAAAAGGCGAAAAAGAAACTGCGCCGCTATGTGGAAAGCCACGAACACGCCATTCGCCTCAAAGCCGAGATCATGGTGGACCATTTCCACAGCCAGGTGATGGCCTACGGCAAGATCGGCGGCGAAGCGCGGGCGATGGTGGTCTGCAACGGCGTGAACCGGACGATCCAGTACTTCCACGCCATCCAGGCATACCTGATCGAACGCAAAAGCCCGCATCGCGCCATTGTGGCCTTTTTCGGCGAACACGAGTATGGCGGCGCGAAGGTGTCGGAGTCTTCGCTGAACGGCTTCCCGGGCGGCGAGATCGCCGGACGCTTTCAGAACGGCCCGTACCGGTTCCTCATCTGCGCGGACAAGTTTCAGACGGGCTATGATGAGCCGCTGCTGCACACGATGTACGTGGACAAGCCCCTCTCCGGCATCAAGGCGGTGCAGACCCTCTCCCGATTGAACCGCGCACATCCCAAGAAGCATGACGTGTTTGTGCTCGACTTTCAGAACAATTCGGAAGCGATCACGTACGCCTTCCAGGACTACTACCGCACGACCCTGTTGAGCGATGAAACCGACCCGAACAAATTGCATGACCTGAAAACGGCGCTGGAAAGCGCGCAGGTCTATTCGCTGGACCAGGTGCAACAAGTCGTGGAACGTTTCCTGGCCGGCGCCGAGCGGGACACCCTGGACCCCATCCTCGACACCTGCGTCGCCGTCTATTGCGAAGATCTGAGCGAGGATGAGCAGGTGGACTTCAAGGGCAAGGCGAAGAGTTTCGTGCGTTCATACGATTTCCTCGCTTCGGTGCTGCCGTACACCAGCCGGGAATGGGAGAGACTGTCCATTTTTCTCAACCTGCTTATTCCGAAACTGCCCGCGCCAATCGAGGATGACCCCTCCAAGGGGATTCTTGAAGCGATTGACATGGACAGTTACCGTGTGGAAAAAAAGGAAGCGATGCGAATTTCCCTGGCGGATGAGGATGTCGCGATTGGCCCCGTGCCCGTCGAGGGCGGCGGCGCAAAGCCGGAACCGGAACTGGACAGGCTGAGCAACATTCTGAAAACCTTCAACGAGCAGTTCGGCACGCTGTTCGACGACGCCGACCGCGTGGGTCGGCGCATCCGCGATGACATCGCCCCGAAAGTCGCCGCAGACGCGGCCTATCGCAACGCCAGGGAAAACACCCCGCACACCGCCCGCATCGCCCACGATCAGGCCCTCGGCAAAGTGATGCAGGTACTCCTGAAAGACGACACGCAGGTCTACAAGCAGTTCGCAGAAAACGAGGGCTTCCGCCGCGCCGTCAGCGACATGGTCTACGCCATGACAAGCGCCTGAGGAAGTTCCGTTGTGAATAGCCCGTGTCCTGAGCATTCGGGAAAGCAACGAAAAACCGCCCCGGGCGGGGTTATTGAAGCAATTGTATACGCGGGTTGGTTTGGCTCGTAAGCGCGGGCGTTTGTAGTTGCCGGAAAATCCCTGTCCCGTTCAGTATCCTGCGAACACCGCACACACAAAGGAAGAATAACATGGATAAAAAGGCATCTGACCATCCCGATCCCTTGGAGTTAAAGCAATGCGTTGAGCTTGCACTTCCCGACGCGCCGAAATGGCTACAGAGCATGTATCGGATCACTGCTTTATACCATGCGATGCCAAAAGACGTGGCGGATTGGTATTTGAACTTACAGTCACACATTCCAGAGTTAGCGTTAAAGCCAATATCACAGGAGATCTTGCCGTGTGAAGTGTCTCCGGCACAACCGGAAAAAGACTCTTATACACTAAAGATATTCGCCTTTCACGCGAGGGGTGGAAGTTGCCCGCTATTTGTTAGACTTCCAGACTATGTTTTTTGGTGCAAGACGATGTGGTTCCCGGTGGCAGATGAAATAAGAGGCTTGGTGGAAGACCCGCCTGATAATTGGAATGAAGACCCACGCCATGATTTCCGGTCTGGTGGAATTTATCTTTGTGACGCTGTTGAACGCGTTTTTGGACGTTTAGCAACAAGAACACCCAGCGAAATATTGCATGGATTATCGAAAGAAGAACCTGAGTGGCTGGGGCCTATACATCATATATCTGGGGGTATAGGGGCGACGAGGAGCCAACGCAACAAAGAGTGGTTGTTTCGCATCTGGCGTTCTGATGCATATGAGCAAGCCGAGAAAGCCGTCAATGCAGGCATCATTAATGGTAAAAAAGAACCAGTATTCGTTAAAAACTCTGAATATGTCGTGAATTCTTTGGAGTTCCTGGCTTGGGCATATGATCTAGGCGTACCACTCGAGGAACGCTTTATAAAGATTCTACAAGATAGAAATATGCTCAATGAAGCAAAAACACTCTTAGGGAACTCCAAAGCAAAAAACACTCGGAGAGAACCCAAAAAACGTGGACATCCACGCATATGGATTGGTTGGGAGCCGGAAGCTTTTGCGATTGAATTAAGGATGCTGGAGAAGGATGAGCCTATTGAAAACAGGTCCATCTTGAATCAATTGTCGCACGAAACGGTGCAACAACATTCTCTTGATGTGAAAGCAATTCGGGATATGCGCGGCAGACAGCGGAAATTTGCGCAGGATAAAGCAAAAGAATTCATCTCCGAGTATGTGAAAAGTGCTGGATGGACCGACGAAAAAAGCAACGCTCAGACAACCGAGTTTATCTCTGATATTAGCACTTCTCGCAGTTGGAGGGCCTACCTAAACGGTGGTTGGCGATTGAATCTGCCTGGAGAAAAAGGGGATTGGACATACCTGAAGGATATTGTTGACCATGAGATAAGGCGTAAAAATAACGCTCTCCGCCGCGAAGTTGCGCAGCACGACAATCGTACTAGGAAGAAATAGGGGACCCTAGGAAGAAATAGGGAGAGAATTCTTCCTAGGTTTTGCGTTGTAAACCCTTGAAAATATACACTCCGCCCTTGAGAAGAATTCATTTCAAGGGCTTTTTTTCTTCCCAAGAATACATCTCAACCCTTTTCTGTGCATTACTTAATCATGTTCGCATTGAAAAGTTTCGCTACAGAAAAGGAAATCGTCATGGATAGCACGTTCGAAAATGTCATGCTCACAACAAAAGAAGTGGCCGCATTGTTGCGAATTTCGCGACGAACGCTGTTCACACTGCTGGATTCGGGTAAATTGCCACGCCCATGCCGTGTCGGCCGGCAATTTCGGTGGCCAAAAACAACCATTGACGCCTGGATCGGTGATGGAATGCCTAACGTTCGAAAGACCAACTGGTGTCCTGGCGCAAGAAGTCGTACATCATATAACAGAGGAAAACTGTCATGAAACGCGAAGCAGAATCCTTAGCGGGTCAATACATAGCATTCTTCGAGTCACACGGAGATGAAATTGTCATCCGTCTACGCAAGCAGCGACTCCGACCCCCACAGTTTTCTGGTCCCCCAACACGTCGGACCAAACCCACGGCCATCGCCGATCTTCTTCCGCCGGCCATGGCATTGGCAGCGGAGGACAGCCCAGAAGGACTCATTTCCCGCATTAGCGCTGTCTGCGGGGGTCTGGATCGGTCTTGGGTGGACTGGTGGCATTCGGTGCTCGCCCTGATGGGGGCAGCGCATACGCCTTTGCTGTCGGACTTTATCGATAAAGTACACCATGCGGAGAACTGCGCGGATCCCCGCATTCGGGCGTCAAAAGACCTGGGTGAACTCCATAGCCCTGAACGTTGGTTGGTGAAACAAGCAACGGATATTTTGAAAGAAGCCGGCCAGGCTTGGCCATCGTTCCCAAAACCGTGATTAACAAACTTGGTTGACAGACATGCAGTTACCGGTCAAACAATCTATATGTGCCCACAATACTTCACTTCTGTTGGCAAGTACCCACAATACCAAGGTATGTGACAATGACTAGGAAACCATCCCGCCGATCAGACTCCCTCGGATACTACGGAACTGGAAGGGGGGTTTATATCTCAGATGAAGTTCGGAAATCATTGGCGTACCGCGTACTTACGCCGACCCAGCGACTTCTTTTTCTGGACCTTGTTCGCAAGTATAACAGCCGTTCGAGAGGCGGACGAATGCATCTACCGCAGGGATTTATCTTCTGTCCTGGCGACTGTGTCGAAGTGATGGATGAAGTTTCGTTCTACTCGGCCAGAAAACGTCTTGTCGAAGTGGGCTTCATTGAAAAACGCGATTATTTGAAGAGCCTTGTTCCGGGCGAACCGGATATTTTCTCCGAATCCGCCCGGTGGAAGAAATATAAGCCATCCGAATCTGAGATGAAGCGTCTGGAACGGGCACGCCAGAGGGGACAGAAAAGAGTTTTAAGAGGGCGTTATCGAAGAAACGCTTTCCTCAGGAAAAACCCAAACCTGAACAGGACAGCGACAGTGAAATGATACCCGAAAAATTCAGGGGATATTTGCAGGAAAAATTCAGGGGATATAGAGCAGGGTTGCTTGCCCGTTATCCCCTGAAAATTTCAAGGGATATTCTCCTGTTTCGTAACATGAAAATTTCAGGGGAAATTATAATTACCATCCTCTGTTATGTAAATCCGCCGAGCCGAAACCGAGCCGATTGGGGGGTGCGGGGGGAATCGACAGGCGGTAAAGCGCATGAATTCTGTTTCTGGGCCGTATGGGCGGATCAGGCGGGTATATGTCCACGAAATGGGGACTTGCACGGAAAGCGTATGACGGTGCCGCGATTCGGCCGTGTTATTGGTCTTGTGTGTAGCAGGGGCGCGAAAGGCGCTTGACATGCGGGACGGAAGATGATATGGTATGAACATGAACACAGTATCTGACACATTGAAAGCGGCGATTGAAAACAGTGGTTTATCCTATCAGGCGCTTGGAAAGGCCTGTGGTGTCAATCGGCTGGCCATATCACGGTTCGTTCAGGGCGCAACGTCCTTGCGCATGGATAAGGTGGACATGCTCTGCACCTTCCTGGGACTTGAACTGAAACCGGTGTCACGCGTCGCCGGTCGCAATGTGAAGAGGAACAAGGCATGATTTATCGCAAGGGCTATAAGCGACGTGATGGTTCAAAGGGATGGACCAAGGCGTACTATTGCCGCATCCGACAAGCGGATGGAACCCTGCGCGAATTTTCCACCGGGTGCCGGGACAAGGGGGCGGCCCGCCAGTGGGCGGCAGATAAGGCGAAGGAGCAGGAACGCATTGCGGCGGGAGTCGTACTCCCCGCGGAAATACAGACAGCGCGCCATGGGTGCGTGCCGTATTCGGAGATGGTCGGGGCTTTCGCTCAGAATATGACGGCGCGGGGATGCTCGGCCTCGCATGCAAAACGCACCAAGGCATATCTGGAAAATACGGGGAAAGAACTTGCTTGGCGTCTCTTGCAC
>DSBB01000190.1 GCA_011046175.1 Candidatus Hydrogenedentota bacterium
CGCGTGGACATGACGCGCATCGGCGCGGCGGGGCATTCCTTCGGCGGATTTACCTGCACATGGCTCATCAACAACGAACCGCGCGTGCAGGCCATCATCCCCATGGCGGGCGTTGCCGAGGAACGCACCAACTTCGACTGCCCGGTCATGCTTTTCCTCGCCACGGAAGACGACACGCTGGGCGCGGACCGGATGGACTTGATCCGCAGGTACTACGACGACTCCAAAGGTCCCCGCTATTCCATTGAGTTCAAGGACGCCGGGCATTTCTCCTTCACAGAAATGCATCAATTGAAGCCGGACTTCGGCGACGGCGTCGGCCAGGGAACGCGCGTCACCAACGGCGAACCGCTGGATTATGTGGCCATGGACGTGGTGTACCCGCTGCTGAACGGCTACTCCACCGCCTTCTTCGGCAAATACCTGAAGGGGCAGGAGGATTACGCCGCCTACCTTGCCGAAAACCATCTGCCGGACGCGGTCCTATATCAAGCCTCTCCGTAAAAAAACCACAGTTCAGCCGAATGGCGAAAGGTTGCGCTTTTGTCGCGTCAGGCGGGCGCCCCAAGCGCAACGGCGTCGGCCCGCATTTGGGCAATGTCGCCATCCTCGAGAGTAATCGCACCCGCTGCGGCGTTTTGTTTGGCCTGCTCCTCGGTGCGCATGCCGCAAAGCACATGGGTTACGCCGTCCTGCGCCGTCGTCCATGAAATGACCAATTGCGCAAGGGTGCATCCGTATTTTTCGGTGAGCGGTTTCCAGTTGTCGAGCATGGCCAGTATTTTGGGACGGTTCGCCTGTTTGAACCACGGATTCCAGTCTTCATTGCTGCGGAACTCATCTTCCTTGAACACCCGGTCAAGGCCGACCTTGCCGGTGAGCAGCCCCTGTTCAAGGGACATGTAGGTCAGTGTCGCCAGCTTATGTTCGGCGCACCACGGCAGGATGTCCGCCTCGGGCTCGCGGTAGAGAATGCTGTATCGAAACTGGTCGCTCACAATGTCGCCCGCGGCGCAATAGGCATCGAGCTGCGGCACGGAAACATTGGATACGCCGATGGCGCGAATTTTACCTTCGTCTTTCAGTTTCATCAAAAGCGCCACGGTGTCCTCAACAGGGGTGTTCTCCGGCTCCTTGGCGGGCCAGTGGGTCTGGTACAGGTCAATGTAATCCGTGCCCAGGCGGCGCAGGCTGTTCTCGATTTCGATGGCAATAGTGTCCGGACGCAGGCTGATATAGGTGTCTTTGCCGTCCAGATGAAAATGGAAGGAGCCGCGCGCGTCTTCCCACCATATACCGCACTTTGTCGCCACGACTATCCTGTCGCGCCTGCCCTTGATGGCCCGGCCCACAATCTCTTCGCTGTGCCCCCAGCCGTAAGCGGGCGCCGTGTCCACAAAATTCACGCCGTGGTCAAACGCCGCGTCCAACGCGCGCAACGATTCCGCGTCGTCCACGCCGTTCCAGGTTGCGCCGCCGCCGGTCACCCACGTGCCGACCGCCACCACCGACGCTTCAATGCCTGACGAGCCTAACGGTTTGTATTTCATGATGTATGTCTCCTTTTTGTTGTTTGCCGAAAAATTGTCTCTCCTGTCGCCACATGATACCATTATCAGCAAGGCGCATACACTCCGCACTTATGTTTCCAAAATGAAGTAAAATGGAACCCATGAACCTGACAGAACTCGAACTATTCCTGCCGCAGGTGGAAAAGCCCGCTCGATATATTGGCGGCGAGTGGAACGCCGTAGTTAAAAAGGAGAAGCAGGTTGACCTGCGCGTATGCCTGGTGTTCCCCGATCTGTATGAACTGGGGTTGGGCAATCTGGGGCTGCAAATCTTGTACGGCATTCTGAACGGCATGGACAACGTCTGGGCGGAACGCGCTTATCTGCCGGCGCCGGACATGGCGGAGCAATTACGCGCGCGCGCGCTGCCCTTGTTCATGCTCGAATCAAAAGAGCCGGTCGCCGTTGCGGACGCCGTCGGCTTCACGCTGCAATCGGAATTGACCTACGTAAACGTATTAAATGCGTTGGAACTGGCGGGATTGCCCCTGCTTGCGAATGAACGGGACAACGCGATGCCATTGGTGTTCGCAGGCGGACCCGGCGCGTATAACCCCGAACCACTCGCGCCGTTCATGGACTTTTTTGTGGTGGGCGACGGCGAAGACGCGATTACGGAAATTGCCCATTGCCTCTTGCGCCATAAGAATACGCCGCGTCTAAAGAGACTTGAGGCGCTTGCCGAAATTGAAGGCGTGTACGCGCCCGCGCTGTATCCGGCGGCAACACAGGACGACGGGGCGATACTGCCCCTGCTCGACAAAAAGATACGCGCCCGGTTTGCCGCATCGTTGAACGACGCGTTCTTTCCAACGCGGATGATTACGCCTTTTGCGCAGATGATTCATGACGGCGCGGGCATAGAAGTGTTGCGCGGCTGCACCCACGGCTGCCGTTTTTGCCTTGCCGGCATGATCCACCGACCCGTGCGCGAACGCGACGCGGCCACAACAGTCGGCTTGCTGGAACAAACGCTCGCCAACACCGGACTTGAAGCGGCAACATTGCTGTCCCTGTCCACCTGCGACCACTCGCAGATACGCCTTCTGCTGCGTGAAGCCTCCGCGCGCGCTCATGGGCAATACGCCTCCCTGTCGCTGCCGTCGCTCCGGCTGGACAGCGTTTCGGTGGGTCTTGCCGACTATGTGGCGTCGGTGCGTCGCAGCGGGTTGACCTTTGCGCCGGAAGCGGGCGCGCCGCGCCTGCGCGCCGTCATCAACAAGAACGTGTCTGACGCGCAATTGATTGGCCTGGCCGAAGAGGCTTTTCGGCGCGGTTGGCAACACATCAAGACCTACTTCATGATCGGACTGCCCACCGAGACGGACGAAGATGTGGACGCCATTGCCGACTTGTGCGCGCGGGTGCTCGCCGCAGGCCGCTGCATCAACAAGCGCGCCATGATACGCACGAGCGTTTCCACCTTCGTGCCGAAACCGTTCACGCCGTTCCAATGGGCGGCGCAAATCGGCATCGAGGAAACCCGCTCAAAGCAGCGGCGTCTGGCCGCCTTGTTTGGCAAGATAGGGCGGAACGTGAAGTTCGGACGGCACGCGCCCGAGGCCTCGTATATCGAGGGATTGATCAGCCGCGCCGACCGTCGCGTCGCGACGCTGCTGTTGGCGGCGCTGCGTAACGGCGGCGGCTTCGAGACGTGGGAAGAGCGGCTAAACTTCGACGCATGGCGCGCCGCAATCGCGGAAACCGATTATGACGCGGCGGGCGCGCTTGCGGCGCGCAGCACGGATGCGCCCCTGCCGTGGGACCACATTGACGCGCAGGTGAGTCGGGAAGCGCTGCTTGCGGAATGGCAATCTGCGCTGGAAGGCCGGCACACGGCGGATTGCCGCGACGGAGAGTGCAACCGTTGCGGCGCGAACCGCCGCGCCGCGGCGCAATGCAGCGACATGCGGGAACGCGCGGCGGCTGGCCGCGAAGAAGACGCGCAGGTGGTTCTTGAATCTCCGGCGCCTCAGGCGGCGCGTGAAGGCGTCCAGCGCGTCCGCGTCCGCGTGGGCAGGGACGGCGCGTTGCGGTTTTTGAGCCATCTTGAAACCGCCCGCGCGTGGGCGCGCGCCTTGCGCCGCGCCGGCGCGCCACTCGCTTATTCGCAGGGATTCCACGCGCATCCGAAAGTGACCTTTGCGGCGGCGTTGCCCGTGGGCGAGGAAAGCGAGGCGGAACTGATGGATGTGGTATTGTGCGAGCGCAGAGCGCCGGAGGAACTGTTGGCGCAGCTGCAACAGAATCTGCCGCCCGGACTGAACGCCTGCGAAGCGTGGGAGGTTGATTTGCGCGCGCCCGCGCTCATGGCGGCACAGGTCGGCATGGACTACGCGCTGCACACCAACGCGCCCTTTGCCGAAGTCCGCGACCGCATTGCCGCATTATGGGCGCAGTCGGAATGGGTAACGGAACGTTCCGTCAAAAGCCGCAGCAGCGGTGGGCGCAAGACGATTGCGCTGAATCTGCGTCCGTTGATAACGGCGCTCGAGGCGGCGCCCCGTGCCAACGCAGGGACGCATGTGCGCTTCACCACCACGATGCGTGACGGCAAGCTCGCCAAGCCAAAGGAAATGCTTGAACTGTTGCGGCTCGACCCGTTGCGAACCCGTGTGCGCAAAATGGCCACCCATCTGCAATGAACGCGTTGACATAGGGCGCGCGCTTCAGGCGCTATCCCTTCGACACAGGTTTGTTTGAGGGCAGTAAACCGCGCCCCAGCGACAGCACACATCCAAACACTTTCGCCAACAGGACGAGAAAGACTAGGGGGGTGCAAATCAACAATACAAGGAATGAAACAGCCTGTCTGCTTGCAGTTGTATCGGGTTCTGTGGTCGCTCGCCAGAGGGCGCCGCAGAAATTCGCGTAAAACGGGATGTTGACAAAGGGCAGGTATGGGGTGAGTGTATTCACTGCGTTGCCGCAATGGGGACAATAGTATGTTGACGCGGACACAAGGCGCATACACCGGGCGCATACCTGCGTTTCGTCTTCGTCCGAATCATTTGCCCCGTCGTGTGTGAGTTCTTCTTCCATGACGATTTTTGGAGCGCCCTTGAACGCCATGCCGCGCCTGTTTGTGCGGGCGGCATGTTAGGCGCCGCGCAATATCAACGCAGCCAGGAAATGTCAGGCGCGTCGGGCAGCGCGTTTTCCAACAAATTCCACAAGGCAAATACAGTGGTATGGCATTGCGGTGAAGGCGTCGGCCGTGTGCCGCCGTTCCGGTCCCACGCGCCGTTGTCCATTTGCGCCTGGGCAATGCTGCCGTATGAGCCTTCCACGAGCTCTTCCGGGACAACGTCCAAACGCCCCATGTAATGCAGCAACGCGCCCGCTTCAAGCGCCAAATCCGTAATGCCGTTTTGAACACGAATGATCTTGTAGAGCACCTCGGCCAAATTCTCCTCCATGTTTGCAAGTTCATCCAGCGCTTCGGCGCAACCCAGTTCCTTCAGCCACTGATAACTGAGAATCAGGTGAGTTGCCAAATATCCTTCAAAATTGTTGGGATCGCCTTCAACATCGGTTTCCATAACCAGTCGCACCAATTCTGCGGCGTACGCGCTGTCCACGGGCTCGACATCGCAATACATGGCGCGCAACATGAAGCGGCTCAAGGGCACGCCCACGTGTTTCAGGGACGCCGTCGTGATGAACGCCTCCTCTTCGCCGGGCGCGTAGTCCGCAAACAGGAAAGAATCCTCGAAAGGAACCTCTTTGCTCTCGATGCGATGACCCGGCACTACGAGCCGTGCGTGCAAATGATAATTAACGCTGTCTTCTTTGCTCAACGCCTCGGCGTCTAAGAGTTCTTTTGCCGAAAACCATTCATCCAGCCCGAATTTCCGCTGAAGATAGTCAAGAACAAAATAATCCATCCAGTTGCAGGAGAGTTCCCCCTTATGCTCCGCCATATAAACCAGGCCGGCGTCTATATTCGCCGCGTACGGACTCTCCGCATAGGGCCGCAGCTGTGGCGTATAATCCTGTGTGTCGGCAACAACATCATCTTGAATCTCTTCTTCCTGTGTTGCTGCGGCTTTTTCCTGTTCTTCTTTCTCCGCGAGCGCTTCGGCGGGCGC
This sequence comes from Candidatus Hydrogenedentota bacterium, assembly GCA_011046175.1. GTDB lineage: Bacteria > Hydrogenedentota > Hydrogenedentia > Hydrogenedentales > CAITNO01 > SLFT01. The sequence continues at coordinate 5,663 of DSBB01000190.1, forward strand.
TTCCGGCGCGGGCGCCGCCGTTTGGGGCGCTTCCACAGCCGTTGCGGGCTCTTTTGCGGCGGCCGGCGGCTCTGAAGCGCTCTTTGGTGACGAACAGCCCGGGGAAAGGCTTCCGGCCAGTAGGATAAGACTTACGCTCAGGACAACCGTCTTCATTATTTTGGTGGCGTTCATGTCAAATGATCCTCCGAATGTTTTATGGCTTGATACTTTGTCGGTCACGTACGCAATTAAAAACAAGCCGTTGAAATATGTCAACCGTTTTGCTTTCCGGCATTGCGAGGCGGGCGCAGGCCCAATGCGGCAACCCTGGGTTGCTCAGATTGCTTCATTCGCAATGACGAAACGCCTGGATGTGGACAATCTCCATACTTGCGCTCTTTATAATAGAGCCTGCGTCAAAACACGCTATTGCTTACCCGCTTTGGCGTAATAAACATCGGGATAAAATA
>DSBB01000064.1 GCA_011046175.1 Candidatus Hydrogenedentota bacterium
GCCCACGATCATCAGGAAGACGGGGTACACCATGGCGCCGATTACCTTGCCGCGCAATTCCTCTTCCTGCTCTCCAAAAGCGCATATCCGCCAGAGCACTTCTTCAATCATGCCGCCCGTTTCGCCCGCGCGGATAAGACTGCAATACATGGCGGGAAACACATTAGGGTGGCGCTCCATCGCATCTGCAAGGCTGCTGCCTTTCTGCACATCTTCACGCAATTGGTCCACAACCTTAACCATTTTTGGGTTCTCGGTCTGGTCAACAAGTGTGCGCAACGCGCGGGTTATCATCATGCCCGAGTCGGTCAGATTCGCAAGTTGCCGCAGAAACACATTGCGGTCCTTAATGCTGATGCGCCCCAGCGAATCCCGAAGCGAGCCCCGTTGCTCGCTTTCCGCGCACTCCTCGACGCGAACGGGAAAATATCCCATGTCGCGCAGACGCGCCACGGCGGCCCGTTGATTTTCAGCCTCCAGAACGCCTCTCGAGACGTCTCCGGGGCCTTTTTTCACTTCATATTCAAAGCGGGGCATTGTTTCGCGCGCTTTCCACGCCCAGCGTATCCGCGTCGGCCGTCACACGCAGCACTTCCTCAGGCGTCGTATTGCCTGTCAATATGCGCCGCCAGCCCGACTTGCGCAGCGTCTGCATGCCCTGTTTCAACGCTTCCTTCTTGATTTCGACGGCTGTTGCGCGTTGCACGGTCATTTCCTTGACGCGCTCCGTAAAGGGCAAAATTTCGTAGATGGCTATGCGCCCCCGGTATCCTGTGTGCAGGCATTCCTCGCATCCCTCGCCGCGTTTGAACGCGCCCGCCGCAAGCTCCTCTTCGGTCGCGCCGAACTCGATGCGCAGTAAATCACGGTCGGGCGCCGCGGGTTTCGCGCAGCGTTTGCAAATGCGACGCACCAGACGCTGCGCCACGGACGCGACCATTGTGCTGGAAATCAGGAACGGCTCGATGCCCATGTCAATCAGTCGCGTGACGGCGCCCGCGCTGTCGTTTGTGTGCAACGTGCTGAGCACGAGATGGCCGGTGAGACTCGAACGGATGGCCATCTCCGCCGTTTCATAATCACGGATTTCGCCCACCAGCATGATGTCGGGGTCGTGACGCAGCATGGAGCGCAGTCCCAGCGAGAAATCGAAGCCTATTTTGGGCTGCACCTGCATTTGTGAAACGCCCTGTAACTGGTACTCGATGGGATCCTCTATGGTAATGATCTTTCGGTCAAGACTGTTGAGCTTGGCGAGCGCCGCGTACAGCGTGGTCGTTTTGCCGCTGCCGGTGGGGCCCGTAACAAGAATGATGCCGTACGGTTTGTTGATAAGCGTGTTAAACAGCTCCATGTCTTCGGGCAGGAAGCCAAGTTGGTCCATGGACATTGCCATGGACGAGCGGCTCAATATTCGGATGTTCACCGTTTCGCCGTGGGGCGTGGGCAATATGGAAACGCGCAAATCGTAATGGTTCTCGCCGAACGACGCCAGTATCTTGCCGTCCTGGGGCAGCCGCTTTTCGGCGATATTCAGGTTTGCCATAATCTTAATGCGCGAGACAATGGCAGCATGAAAACCGCGAATGGAGGGCGGCGTGGGCGCCTGATGCAATATGCCGTCAATCCGATAACGCACGCGAAGGCTGTCTTCAAACGGTTCTATGTGGATGTCGGTGGTGTCGGACTGGATGGCCTCCAGAATAAGTTCATTGACGAACTTGATAATGGACGCGTCAATGGTGTCGTCGCCGAGGTCGGCGCCGACGCCGGTTTGAAGGGTCAGCGTCGGCCCATCCGCCTCCGTATCTATCAGAATCCGCTCCATTGTGTCCGCCCCAACGCCATACAACTCTTTGGTGGCGCGCGCAATTTCCTGGGGCGTGGTCACCACCGGCTCGATGCGTCGCTTGAGAGTCATGCGTATGTCGTCGAGCAACTGCGGATTCAGCGGATCGCTGATGGCGATCACCAGCGCGCCGTTGCGTTCCTGCACCGGAACAAAGCCGTAATGGGTGGCGAACCGGGCGGGCGCTTTCTGGGACAGAGCCTTGTCAAGACCCTCGCGCGACGGAACCACAAAACGCATCTCGCAGAAATCCGCCAGCGCGGCGTACAATTCCTCAGCGCCGGCAAATCCAAGCTGCTGAATGGCGGACACCAGCGGCAGATTGTTTTTGGCCGCCTCGCCTCGCGCGCGCTCCAGTTTCGACTCGTCTATAATCCCTTGTCGGACTAGTAATTGTTCAAATGCCTTTGGCTCCTGCACGCAGACTTGCTCCTTACGGTTGTATACGACACTGAAATGGTAACACGACCGGGGAAAAGTCGGCAACTTCTAAAAAGCCCGCGCCGTGGTTTGTCCCGCCGGCTGAACGCATCCGCCCCCTCTCCACGCGCATTACTCCCGCCTTCAGCCAAATTTCAGATTACTCCATGCGCAACAACGCTTCGTGCGCTTGACGCGCCAATGCGACATGGTCGCTGGCGGCGGCGCGATTATAATGCGCCATGGCACGCGCCCGATCATTCAGGGTGTTGCAGTAAATGTGCCCAAGCGTCAAATCCAGCTGCGCCATGGCCACGGGATTCGAGCACCGAGAGCGCACCTGTTCAAGCCGGGCGGTCATATTGACCGGTGGGGCCGCCTCCCGTTGCGCCGCGTTGACCAGCGCGCACATCTCATCCACCGCAACGCTCGCAAGAACCGTGTTCGGGTACGACGCCACCAAGTTCTCAAGGATGGCAAAACCGCCTGCGCCGCGCGCGCAGGCGTTGTCGAGCGCATACAGGGGCGCATAGTTCTCGCGCCGCATCTCCGCGAGCAAACCGTATCGCATCTCGCTTTCCACGCTGGAAGCAAAAACGCCCGGATGGTTCGCGCGCAACTGGCTGTACGCATCGAAGGCGCGATCATAACGCTGAAGATAACTGTACTCAATATCAGCGAGCAACAAAAGCGCCTCGCCGGCCAACGGCGAGGAAGGATGAGCGGCAACCGCCTCTTCGAGTAACGTTACGGCGTTTGTTATGTCGCTGTCGGCGATCAGGCCGCACGCGCTGTCCATCACGCGCATTAATTCCGCTTCGTCTGTATTCATGGGCGGGGCGGCGGGCGCGGCGGATTCAACCGCGTTCCTTGCAAGTGACCCGTTGGGAGCGGCGGCGTCCTCAAAAAGCATCACCCCCACGTAAGAGGCGACCACCAGCGACGCCAACGCCGCAGCCCCGGCAAGCAGCGTCGCCTTGCGCTGTCCGGTTTCCCGGGACGACGCCGTCAATGCGGCGTCTATGCGCGAAGACAAGTTGCAAGGCAATTCGTCCGAAGGCAACTGGAAGCGCCGCGCGAAGGCGGCGTACTGTTCCCGCTCCCCATCCAACGCAGGATAGGCTTTACAAAGACGGTCAAGATGCGCCTGTTCATCAGGCTCAAGCGTTTCGTAAACGGCCTTCGCCATCAGGACGCCCGCTTTACCGCGGGCGCGGCGCAATAGTAACTCGCCGAGAAACGAAGTTGAATGGTTCTGCATAGCAATTACGACTCCGTTGCAGATTAAGTCATATACGTCATATCGCCAACAACGCGCGCTAAAACACGCCGCGGCGCGTTTACCTTTGGCGCGAACCCGGCATGTCCTGCGCGAAATCTTTCAGCTCATTGCGCAGCTTTTTCATGGCGCGAAACAAATGCACCTTCACGCTGCCCACCGTGCAATTCAGGTCTTCCGCTATCTCGGCCAATGAAAATCCTTCAAAGTGGCGCAACACAAACACCGTGCGCTGCATCGGCGACAACACCACCAACGACGCCCGTATGCGCTCTTCAATTTCGTTGCCGTGGACGGCGTCCGCCGTATCCACGACCGTCGGTTCCACCGGCGCGCCTTCACTGTCACTGTGAAACGCCTCGTCAAGACGTTCCTGCCGATGGCGTTTGCGACGCCTGAGATGGTCTATCGCCTGGTTTGTTGTCAGACGCAACAGCCAAGACAAGAAGCCGCCCGTAGGCCGCCAGGAACCGATCTTTCTGTACGCCTTCATCAGCGACTCCTGCGCCACGTCAAGGGCGTCTTCGCGGTTGCCCGTAACGCGGTAAGCAGCCGCATAAACGCGTCCTTGATAACGCCGCACGATCTCATCAAAAGCGCTTAAATCTCCCGACTTGAAAACAAGAGCCAGCGCTTTGTCGTCCAGCGATTCAAATTCGGTCGGCTTTTTATGTTGCACTTGTGAAAACGCGCTCCCGTTGGGAAAGGTTAACAGAGACAGTCCCGTTCCTTCTTTGGCGGTATCGTATCATATCGGTACTTATCCAGTAAACGGAGCCGGCGCGCCATCCCTGAAAGAAATATCCCGCGAAGGCGGAGAATGTTTCATAACACGGCCCTTTTAACGGTTTTTGCGTGTCCCGCCGCCGCTATGGCATACTGTAGCTGCAGGATTTGATGAATAAACGCGTCGTTTTGTCGTCTATATACACATGTCGGACGTTTCTACGTTCAACGTATGCGAATAGTGCAGACAACAGGGCGGCCCCCAAAAGGCGCCGCATCAAAGGAGAATTCAGGAATGAGCAAACGAGCAACATTGTGGATATCATTGGCGCTGGTCGGATGCCTCGGATTGGTCGCCAGCGGCTGCCAGACCTATGGCGAAGCGGCGGGACTGGGCGCCGGAGCGGGCGCGTTGGCCGGCGGCATCATCGGTCACCAAAGCGGCCGCACCGTGGAAGGCGCCATTATCGGCGGCTTGGTCGGCGGCGTCGCCGGCCTGATAGCCCATGACATCAAGGCGCGGCGCATGCGCACCAAAGCCGAAACCGAGGCGGCATACGAAAACTACACGCCCGCGCAAGGGGAAATGCTTACGCTCGAACGCAGCGAGGTGCTCCCCGCCACGGTCCGTCCGGGCGAGATGGCCGAGGCAAGCATCCAGTACGCCCTGTTGGGAACCGGCGGCGGCGTGCAGGTCAGCGAACAACGCTCACTTATGCGCGGCGACCGCATGATTGCCGACGTGTCAACCCATAGTTTCACTCGCGACGACGGCACATGGGTCAGCACGCAACCTGTTCGCCTGCCCGGAAACCTCGAGCCGGGACAGTATACCATCGTTACAACCGTGCGCACGGCGCGTTCCGCAATTTCCTCGCAGGCGCAGTTTACCGTCCTGTAGTTGCGCTCACGCCGCGTCGGGCAAAGGCGGACATAGTCAGACGCGTCGGACTTGTCAGACAGATACCCGGCAACAGCAATAGCGCATTCCCGGAATTAGCAAACGGGCTTCGCGATGAGCCGCGAAGCCCGTTATTTGTATTCTATTCGTTATTCGCCCGTTGCGGTTATTCGCACAGTTCGAATACGCCGGCAGCGCCCATGCCGCCGCCGATGCACATGGTCTCGAGACCGTATTTCACGCCGCGACGCTTCATTTCATAAATGAGCTGCGTGGCGAGTTTCGCGCCGGTCGCGCCAAGGGGATGGCCCAGCGCAATCGCGCCGCCGTTCACATTGACAATGTCCCGGTTCATGTTCATGGTCTTGAGGACGTACAGCGTCTGCGTCGCGAAGGCTTCATTACACTCGATGAGACCGACATCCGCAAGCGTGATGCCGGCCTGTTTCAATGCTTCCTCGATGGCGGGCACCTGCGCGGGGCCGAGATACCCCGGATCGCCCGCGCCAACGGCATAGCCAACCAGTTTCGCCATCGGCTTCAACCCAAGCTCGTCCATCACTTCCTTGCTTGCGAGCACGGTGGCGGCGGCGCCGCAGCTGGTCTGGCTCGAGTTGCCCGCAGTAGCGACGCCTTTGCCGCCGGGGCCCGCAAATGCTGGCTTCAGTTTGGCCAGTCCCTCAAGCGTGGTATCGGGGCGGGGGCCTTCATCAGTGTCAAAGATGTAAGTCTTGCCGTTGGGTCCCATGACTTCCAGCGGCACGATCTGCTCTTTGAAATAACCCTTGGCTATCGCTTCGGCGGCGAGCTTGTTGCTGCGCAAAGCCCACTCGTCACATTCTTCGCGGGTGATGTTGAAGTCCTTTGCCATATTGTCGGCGCATTGACCCATGCTCGTGTACGCCCGCGGATTGGAC
>DSBB01000384.1 GCA_011046175.1 Candidatus Hydrogenedentota bacterium
GGCTGGAAGAAAAGCGGGATGATTATCACATAAAATAACACACTTCGACACAGCGTTTCGGGGACCACGCATGAGTTCCGTGGGATGGCTTTCCCATGAAGAGACGTTCGCATATTATGAACAATCGGATATATGCGTAGTGCCGTCTGTTTGGCGCGAGCCTTTCGGATTGGTTGCGGTCGAGGCTATGGCGGCAGGACTGCCTGTGTGCGCATCCGATATTGGTGGATTGCGGGATATTGTGGTGCATGGCGAAACGGGATTCCTATTTCCACCCGGCGATGGGAAGAAATTGGCGGCGAAGATCGAGCGGCTGTTGGATGATGCCGCGTTGCGCGGTGCAATGGGGAACGCCGGGTATGAGCGTGTTTTGGCGCTGTATACCTGGGATGCCGTCGTAGAGCGGCACTATCTGCCGATGTTTGCAACATTCAGAAAGGGAAAAACAGGGTGAGAAGGAGCAATACGCATGTCCAGGCATGAGCGGAAGGGTAAGAAACACCAGAAGCAGGTGGGCGTCATGTATAGTTACGGGCCCCATTTTCTCAAGGCCGTGGAAAGCGCGGCAAATAACTTTCCAGACGCAACCATTACGGCTCTCGTACCGACTAATTACCCGGCAGAGCGGCTCACTTCCTATGGCGCCCAAATCCGTTGTTGTGTGCCTGAACCTGGCGCGGCGCGAAGTGTAGGAGCGGTTATACGCACCCTTTGCGCTGTACGACGGGGCAAATACGATGTATTTGTTGTCCTTTTCCCTAGCGTTAAGTTGCGTGTGCTGGCCGCTGCGAGCGGCGCAGCAAGGCGGTATTGTTTCGGGTTGGACAACAATCTCGCGGAATTAAAGGGGAATCCGATGCGGATATTGTGCGAACAGGTGGCACGCAGAATCAAGGGGCAATTGCTGTATTGGAAGATATGGATGCATATTCGCCTTACACCGATAAGCGAGTCGAAGGAAGAGGCGGGAACGCCGGAAAAGGACGCAAAAGGAAAAGGGACCGCAAATGAGCGGTGAACTGGACATGGCATTGGCCTTGTTGAGGACGGAAAACGGCCTTGCAGCGGATAAGCGGGCGCGGGTACGGCTGCTGGACTATATGGCGTTGTTGGAGGCATGGAGGGATGCGTTGGGACTGGTCTCGGGTGGCGACAAGATGTTCTTGGAGCGGCGGCATGTGGCGGATGCGTTGAGTCTTGCCCCCTATGTGGCACGGCAGACAGCGCGGGGGAACGGACTGCTCGATATCGGGTCGGGCGGCGGCTTGCCCGCGATACCGATCAAGTGCGTGCTTCCTGAGTTGCCGTGTACTCTTGTGGAGCGGAGTGCCCGTAAAGTCGGTTTTTTGCATCGCGTGGCGGCGCAGCTCGGGTTTTCAGATGTGGTGATACTACACGGCTCCTTTCCGGATGTGATGGGAGCGATTACGGCCTCCGTGATAACGGCGCGCGCCGTGGAACGGCCGCAGCGGCTTGGCCCGGAAATTCTCAAACGCATGCCCGAGGAAGGGGTGTTCCTGTGCCAAAGCGATCCCAGAAAGTGGCGTATGCCAGGGATGTTCCACGTGGAACATATCACGGACATCTGGAAACAGAAAGGATTGCGGCGCGGCACACTCTCCCGCATTACACACAAAAAAACAGAAAATGTTCCACGTGGAACAGTTTCCCGCCCCCCAACACGCATAGATACTGTCCTATAGATTCTCCGAAAAATAGTTCGCTATCAATGCCGGACACCCATCGCATTCAGGGGTTACATAATGTATCTCTTCATCAACATGGTGAGGCAGATCGAGATCGGATATAATGCCCCCTAACTTGCGGTCAAATACATGCCCCATGCGGTATTCTGCTTTGCCCTCCACAAGACCGCAGGTATACAGCTCGCCGTTGGCATTGACAAAAATCATGCGCGATGGCCCTTGGCAATTCGGACGCTCGCCTTCCGCTTGCGGATTCGCTGTCCACACTATGAGCGATTCTTTCTCGTCTCCCGTCAATTTTATTCGTCTTAGGGCGCCCTTTCGCGCCAATATGCGCGTTTTCCTTAAATCGAGCGCCTTGATATAAGACAAATCACGACGTGTCAAATGCGACCCCTTCACGTGAAGCCCAACCATCATACCGTGAGCGGTCTGCGCCCATTTGCATACGTCCCAAATATCCCCGCACTCAGCCAAGGGCGCGCCAAAAGATAAAACAAACCAGTTGGCGCCCAGGGAAGCGGCCTCATCCACAACCGTCAACCACTCCTGCTTGGTTAACTTTTTGGCTTTGCCTTTTGTTTTCTTGACACCCTGCTTCAGACCCTTTTCTGTTACACAGGCCCACAAAAAAAACACCTTTGACGCGCTGTTTGCCTTTTCTCCCCGGGCGCATTCCCTGATTTTTTGCTTCAGCGTTTTTGGCAGGTGGAACACGCCGCCGTGTTGTTTGCCCTCGGTAGTCTTCTTCTCACTAACTCTATTGCCTTTGGCCACCAATCTTTCTCCTCAACGGTCGCAAAGCGCCCGTTGTTTGGACTGTGAGCGATCATCACGAAACATACGCGCCGTATCCGCTTTTTGCTCAAGACCGTTTTTATTACCTTGCCCGGCATTTTCCCGGGTAAAAAACACGCATCCCTTAACCGCTTTTTCTAAACATTTTCCCTTCCCCTTTTCTTCCCGGACAGGACAATTTTTTTGTACCCCCTATGCCGCCGCTGCTTATGCCGCGGAAAATGCCCCGTCTCCCGCCTCACGCGATACAGGCATGTTCGGGAAGGCGCCTGTTAATTCGCTTCAAGTCGTACCCGAAACCGTTTCCAGTGAGGGAACTCAAATCGAGATGTCCCGCCCGCCTTTGATACAAACCGGGATGAACTGCGGCCTCGGGATTGCTGGCCTCCGGATAAAACTGCATGCCGTTTGTTTCGACGCCCATAATCGTTCCGGCGTGCGCCGCAAGAAGCGCATGGGGAATCTGGGCGAGCATGGGGTTGGTGAGATCCTGAACCATGAGCGTCATGCCGTGCGCTTTTGCCCAACAAAGACTGAGCAACGCGCCCGTTTGCGTTTTGCAGGTTTTCAACGCCACGCCCGTCCAGCCGAGCTCGCGTCCGAGCATGACCATGCGCCAGTCATGGGCGCTTTCATCCATGAACAACGGTTTTCGCGCCGAAACGCTGCGCACGTCAATACGGTATTCATCCAGTTCATACGGGAACGGCTGCTCGACATACAGTACCATGCCGTAAATGCGGGGCTCTTCCGCAAGGAGCCTGTCGAGAATCTCCGTTACATAGGAGGGTTCGGTTACCGTACAATTGAAATCGGCGGTCAGCCACAGCACGCCTTCCTCCACGGCGATTCGCCCCACCTTCACCAGCCGCTCATGGTCCCAGCCGGCGTCATTGCCGCGCAGTTTCACCTTCAAACACGTCAACCCGTCGCGGCGTATCCAGTCTCGCAGGAACACAGGGTAACCGTCATCCGGCTCCGAGCCGTCCCGGTCCGCTTCGTCAAGCTTGTCCATGCCGCCCACCAGATGCCATGCCGGCAATCTGGCGGGACGGGGAAACCGCAGAAAATGGGCAGGGAATTTTCCCTCAAACGAAACGGAAGCATCCGCGGCAGGCGCAAGAAACGCGCTCAAATCCTTGTTCATCCAGCCGGCATTATAGGTTTCATAAACGGGAACCCCGTGCAGCATGCCGTAAGCGTCATGCAGCGCAATGTCAAAGGGCGAGCAACATACCAGCGCCGCAAGCCAGGGCATTTCTTTCCCCCCGCGCTCGCGGTTAAAATTGCGCAGCAATTCAGGCAGATCGCTTTCGAGGAAGGCATGCCCAATTTCCATTGGATGCCCCTGGGCGCCGCTCCCGGCGTAGGCGCCCGTTAGCACATGGCAGAAGTCTTTCAGCGCTTGGTGCCGCTCCTCATAACCCAGCGAACCGGGCCATACCCATTGCACGCTGAGCGGCGTCTCGCCCCAGCCTTCCGCCTCCCGGCCCGCCGCGTCGCGCACGCGCACCGCCGCGCGCGCGCACGTGACATACGTAAGGGTTTCCGGCCCGAATTTGAGCGGCACGCGCGTTTCAACAGGTAGAAAAAACAACCGCGCGCCCACGATTCGGACATCACGAGCGTTGCCCATTCGTTATCCTTGTCAGTAACGTTGTTTGACTTGCGGCGTTGTCCTACTCCGCATCCACGCCCTGCAGATGCTCCTGAAACGCCTTTTCCAAATACGTCAGGTACCGCGAAACCACCTCTTCGGCCTGTTCCACGTTCGAGAATTCGAAGGCTTCGCGCAACTGCTTCATCATGACCAGGTCCTCTTCGCTGTAGAACAACACCAGATCAAAGGTGTTGCGCAAATGCCAGAATATGCGGCTCAACGTGTTGTGAATCAGCATATACACCTGGTTGTGAGTGGCCGCGGTCATGGCCTCGAAAAGATCAATGGTGATCCGCGCCTCTTCGTCGCTTTCGTATTTTCCCTGCACAAAGATGAGGTCGTCAATGAGGCGGCAAATCCTTCCCAATTCCCGCGGCTTCCGGCGTCGCACGGCCAATCGCGCGATTATCATGATCATCTGTCTGCGGAATTCAAGCACATCGCGCAGGAACGCTTTATTGACGCTGCCGTCCTCGTTCGTCAACAGCGTATCGAAAATCTCGATGCCGGCCGTCAAATTGGCGCGTTCAATAAAGATGCCTGCGCCGTGCTTAATCCTGATCAAGCCGATGGCTTCCAGGCGTTTCAGCGCCTCGCGCACGGCGTGTCTGTTCACGCCAAACTCAATGGAGAGCAGGCGCTCCGTCGGCATTTTGGTTCCCACCTCGTATTGCCCGGAAGTAATGCGTCGCGTCAACACTTCCGCAATATCACGAGATAAGGTTTTTCTGCGGGCTCCGCCCGGTTTCTTTTTCGACAACATGTCCGGCGTTTTCCTTATGTTGTAACCAGCACAACTAACATCACCACCATCCAACAACTACTAATGCGTCTAAGTCCATCGCCACCTTAAACGACACTCCGTTATGACGCCCGCGTCTCAAACGCTCTCGGACATTGAAATATCATGCGACGCGAAAAAACGGCGCTTCACACCACTAACAACAATGTTTCCACGGCGGCGTTTCCGGCAGAAACGCTTCAAACTCCTTGATTAATGCGCCTTCATAATCGCCCGCGAACGTGCCGGCAAAAAATTTTTCGAGGCCTTCTTCAAACAGCCGCTGCCAGGATCGCTCCTCTTCGCCCGGATTGATCGGGAAAAAAAGCGCGGCATTGGCGCGCGCAGCTTTCAGATCGCCAAAAGCGTCGCCTATCATCAGCATGTTTTTCTTTTCATACCGGCCTTCAGAGGCAAAACGGATATGCTCCGATTTGGTGCCCATCTCCTGGCCGTTTATGGCGAAAACATAACCGTCCATGGATTGCTCCTCCCACTCGCGCACAAGCGCTTCCGTGGGCGTTTGAGAACAAACCATGATGTCGGCGCGGCTTTGAGCGGCGTCCAGGCATTCGCGAACAAAAGGAAATGGCGGCAACCCACCCTGCACAATATCCGCAACGCTTGCATTGACGGCAAGGCTCCATGTCAGCGCCTGATGCATATCAGGGGCTTCCGCTTCATCATGGGTCGCGCACCAGGCTTTCAAGGCGGGATTGCCCAGCTTGGTCTCTTCCAAAATCCACGCGCGTAAGTTCGGCGTTTCGGGCAGCGCAAATCGCCGCGCCTGCACAGCGTCCCACTCCGAAAGCAAATCAATGGTCCTTATAAGCGCCGGAAAACGGTTTACGCCCCGCCATTTCGAATACAGATTGACAAACTCCGCCGCCGCCCGCGCATATTTGGATATCGGCTGCATTCGCCAATGCTTGATGATATTCGGGATAAAACATTCCTTATGCTTTATCTCCATCGTGTCAAACGCGCAACCGTCACTGTCAATGGCAATCAAAAAATCATGTCTCGGCTCGTGCGTTTGCAAGCGCTCCACAGCATCACTCATTATCCACATTCTCCTGAGCGGCAACTCGTCTGCCGCGTCACATTGTATCCCTATCAATTAGATTATACC
>DSBB01000308.1 GCA_011046175.1 Candidatus Hydrogenedentota bacterium
CAGGGCAACTGAAAAAGCTTCTTCGTTTTGTGACAATTTCCTATCTGGGGGGTATGTTCCAAAAACGCAGTTGAACGGAACTTACACCGCATTTTGCGACATTGCGGCAATTGCGGGTATAATGGGTATAGATATTTCGGGCGGATGTTGAGGCCGCTTGTTGGAGACGCGAACGTATCTTCGCCGGTGTTGATGCGAAGCGCCTGTGGTGAGAATGTCGGAATTCGCGCCTCACGCCGCTCACAACGTACAAGGCATGATATTCAATGAGTGGTGTAGTTAGTTTTGACAGAGGGCGCAGTATTGTCTTATGCCTGTTGTTAGTAATAACGGCAGGCTGCGCGCGTCCAACCTTTGAACCGCCGGAAACGGTGGTCGTGGAAGCCGGGTGGTTTGATATGGGGCGCGACTATGATGATGAAGGCAACACTGATGAGGTGCCGACGCATAAAGTGTATCTTGACGCTTACGCCATAGGTAAGTACCCCGTTACCAACCGACAGTTTGCCGACGTGTTGAACTGGGCGCTTTCCAAGGGGTATTTGCAGGATAGCGAGGGTAATCCCTATGATGGCGGCGAGATATACGCCTACGGAAAGCCTCTTGCGGACACCATGAGCAGCGGCCCCGGTTCGCAGATTAATTTCAGTGTCCGCCGGTTCGAGGTGCTCAGTAGGGGCGGGCATGGCGGCGAAGATTTCCCTATGGACAATCATCCCGTGCTGATGGTTACTTGGTACGGCGCCGTGGCATACTGCAACTGGCTGAGTGAAATGCATCGCTTGCACCCGTGCTATGATACCAAGACGTGGGAACGATTACAGCCGCTGCCCAATGGTTACCGGCTGCCGACGGAAGCTGAGTGGGAGCGGGCGGCGGCATGGGAATCGAGGGCGGCGGGAGGATCAAAACACTGGCGGTACGGGGTCTCAAGCGATACGTTGGATACGACGCAAGCCAATTTTTTTGCCGAGGAATATGCCAACCCCCTCGGCTTGTCCTCCATGCCTTTTACATCACCGGTGGACTGGTACAATGGCGAAAATCCGGCGCGGCTCGCCGAATCGAATATCAAGACAAAACGCAGCGCCAGTCCGGCGGGATGCTTCGATATGGCGGGCAATACATGGGATTGGTGTCACGACTGGTATCAGGAGGACTACTACGAAAAATGCGGAATCGCAAATCCCGTCGGCCCCAATGCGGGCGCTTACCGTGTGGGCAGGGGCGGCAGCTGGCGCTATAATGACAGCCATTGCCGCACTACCGACAGATACTGGAACTGGCCCGATTACCGGAGCCGTTACCAAGGCTTCCGCATTGTCTCATCCCCGCCACGCTGATACTTTACCCACCTGTAATGATAAAAATGCGGACAGGGCGCGTGTGTATGTGTTGACAGGTCATGTGATCATTGCCCCGGATATTTCAGGGCTAAATCACGTTCCATCAGATTATGTGTGTGCATGACGCGTACGAAGGGTTTCTTCATAAGCGGCAATAACGCATTCGGACTGATGTTCCAAGGTATAGCGTGTTCTGGCCGTTTTACGCGCATTTTCCGCAAAGTGCTCACGCAATTCCCGTTGATGATAGAATCTCAAAAACGCATCATAAAGTTCCTCCACACTGCCGTCGGTTACAATTCCCTCTTTATTGTGAGCCACAATTTCACGAAGCATGCCTCTGTCCGCAACGATCATCGGCTTTCCCATTGCCATGATCTCACGCACTGCGCGACAGGCGCCGTCAGTGCCGGGAGTCAGGAATAATCCAACAGTAAACATGTTCAGCGTGCCTGCATAACTATCCCCGTCGAGATAGCCGGTGAAATGAACCCTGTGCGCCAGCCCCAGTTCTTGCACAGGCTTAAAACCCACTTGTTCCTGGCGTGTGCCGCGTCCCACCACCACCAAATGCGCGTCCGGAGCCTTTTCCGTCAATTTATGAAAAGCGGCAAACAGTTCCTCGTAGTGGCGATGAGGCTGCATGCGCGCCACAATACCGAGCACAAACGCTCCCCGGGGTATATTGAATCGTTCGCGCATGTCAGGCAGGACACGTTCCGGATCAAAGCGTTTTGTGTCCACAGCGCCCGGCGCGATAAACAGCCGCTCCCTTGGCGTCAAAAAGTTGGCGTGGTCCGCCTCCAGCGCCATGTGGGACGGCTCAACGAGGGCGGCGGAACCCGTCGCCAATATTCGATGCCGCCTGTCAACGGGCAGGCCGGCGCCAAAATGATTTGTGCGAATGATCGGTATCTTCCGCGCCGCCGCCTCGAGCGCAATCTCATGATCGTTGTCCAGATGACAATGAATAAGGTCATACGGAACGGTAGACAAATGGCGGCGCAATGCGCGCACGTCAAGCCGATTCCACAACGGATGCCGGTGCTTCGACAAATGCATGAAATCAAGCGGTTCGATGCCGTTTTCCCGCGCAACATCCACAATTTTGTTGGGTGCGGTTCCTCTTTTGGGCGAGCAGGCAAAGACCACCTTCAAATTGTTCTTGAGAAGCGTGACGCATAAATTGACAACCGGTTCCGCGGGACCGGTCCATTTCCTGTTGCTGAATAGATGAAGTACGCGCATAAAATGAGTCGTTGATGGTTGTCATAAGGCGCAATGGTTGCCGCCGGGGAGGCGGCTTACTGCTCGCCGGACACGACTTTTTCGGCCTCTTCCAGACGCACACTGACCAATTGCGAGACGCCCGCTTCCTGTTGGGTCACGCCGAACAATGCGCCCGCATGCGCCATGGTTTGCTTGTTATGAGTAATCATGATGAACTGGCTTTTTTCTGTGAATTCATCCACCACCGCCAGAAAACGCCCGATATTGGCGTCATCCAGAGGCGCGTCCACTTCGTCCAAAACGCAGAAAGGGCTTGGCTTGGCGGCAAAGATGCTGAACAAGAGCGCGATGGCGGTCATGGCCTGCTCGCCGCCGGACAACAGCGAGATGGTTTGCGGTTTTTTCCCCGGGGGACGCGCTTCAATTTCTATGCCGCATTCCAGCGGATTGCTTTCATCCATAAGGAACAGGCGCGCCTGACCGCCGTTGAAAAGACGGCGAAAATAGTTCTTGAAATTTTCCGATATTTCGGTAAAGGTCTGAAGAAACATATCCTGGGTCGTGGTGTCTATGCGTTTCACCACATGCAACAACGTGTCCCTCGCCTTTACCAGATCGTCATTTTGTGTTTTGAGAAACAGCGACCTTTTCTCCAGAGATTCGTACTCTTCTATTGCGCCCAAGTTGACATTGCCAAGTTTTTGAAGCGCGTCACGGTAATGATGAATCAGTTTTTCACGTTCTTCTTCATCGTGTTCGTCCATGCCCACTTCCGCCTCTGTAAGGGAAGCAAGCGAAAGCCCGTATTCGTCCGAAATGCGTTCCTGGTAGTTTTGTATGCGGCTTTCTTTTTGCGAACAGTCCAGTTCCAGCTTATGAACCTCTTTTTGCGCCAAGTCGCGCTTCTCACGGCTTTCCTTCAGAAGTTTTGTGAGTTGTTCAATGGATTCAATGATAAATTGCTGTTCTTTGTTAGCTTCAAGGACGGTTTTATGAGTCTCCCCATGCGTTTTTGACAATTCATGCGACTGACGTATGGCGTCCTTTACTTGTTTTTCGAATGCCGCCGCCCGCGCCGCCATTTCCACGGCGATTTGTTGTTGCTTTTCCGCCTGCTCCAGCATGTCGTTGCGCGCGCGCCCGGTCCGTTCAAGACTGCGACGCAGTTCTTCCAGGGCATGCACGGATTCCGCCTGTTTCACGCGCAGATCGGACACCTGCGCGTTGAGCGTTGCAAGGGTCTCCCGGGCGCTTGCGCTTGCTTCTGTTGCTTCCCGCAGCTTGCGTTGCAGGCTCTCATCATCATCCGCCATGTTTCCAATGCGGGACTGCGCGTCGGCAAGCTGCGTTTCCAAACCTTCCCGTTGTATTTCCAATGCATTGCTGCGTTCTTGCAAAGACGCAAGTGACGAACGCAGGTTGTCCATTTCGGCGGTGTGGCGGGCGGTTGTCACACCGATTTCTGCTATTCCTTGGCGGATGCTGTCCGCTTCCTGGTCAAGTTCACGTAATATTGCCGTTATTTTTTCCGATTTTTCCGCAAGGGATTTCATGCGCGTTGTCGTTTTGGTGATACGTTGGGCGGTGTGTGTTACGCTTTTTTCCAAGTCCTCGATTTCAGCGGTGCGCCCCAGCAGGCCGTGACTCTCGTGTTGCGTGCGGCCGCCTGTTACCGCGCCGGCGGACGTAACCACTTCGCCGTCCAACGTCACAAGCCGGGGAAAGCGTTTTTCGATGCGGGCAATGCGTATGGCGTCGTCAATGGTTTCCACAATGAGTGTGTTGTACAGCAGATACTGAACGGCGGGCAGCAGATGACTGTCGCACTGGACATACTCTATGGCCTGTCCGACAACGCCCGACTGGCCGGAAAGGGCGCTGTCGTCGTCGTGGCGCGCGGCGCGGATCGTATCCAGCGGCAAAAAGGTTACGCGCCCTGCGCGATGCTCTTTTAGAAAGGCGATGGCCGCCTTTGCGGCGTCGGCCTGTTCACAAATAACGTTGTTTATATTGCCGCCGAGAGCGGCTTCTATGGCGTATTCAAATCTTTTCTCCGTTGAAATAAGATCGCCAACGGGGCCGATTATTCCGTCAAAACCGGGTAATTCCTTTTGTTTGGCCAGCATTACCGCGCGCACGCCCACCGCAAAGCCTTCATAACTGTCGCGCAGTTCTATAAGAGAGTTGAGACGCGCCTCTTCGCTGCTTTTGCGCTCGCGCAATTCCTGCCATTCCCTATTGAATGAGGCGTTTTCCGCGGTGATGCGGTCAGATTCCTGCTTTGCAGCTTCCCGCTTGTCGGCAATGGCCCCAAGTCGTTTGTGTTGTTCTGCCTGCAAGATGCGCGTCGCGTCAACGCGTTCCTGAGCGGCGCGCAGCCGTTCTTCGAGACTTGCGCGTTCTTCGGCGGCGGCGGCCAGTTGCGCCTGCAAATTTGCAATATTGACCGTTATGGTCTCCGCTTCCGTCTGGGCGCGGTTCCACGTATTCACGGACTCCAGCGTCATGCCGCGCAGCTGTTCCACAAACGCCTCCGCCTCGGCAAGCCGTTGCGCCGCCTGTTCCTGTTCGGCCTGGCGACTCGCGAGTGAGGCGGTGCAGGCTTCCACCTCAGCGGCCAGCACAGCGCTTTGTTTGTCTGCCGCCCCGGCTTCCCCCTCCATGGTTTCAGCCTGCCGCACCATTTCTTCACGCGTCTGGAGCGCTTCTTCCCGCCGGGTGTTGGCAAACTCGATTTCTTTGTTCAACAGCGCGATCTTACCTTCAATCTTTTCCATCTCCGTGGCGATGTCATGCTCTTTTTCACGTCGTTCCGACAAAGTCTTTTCTATTTCCATGCGTTTCAGGTTGATTGTCTCGAGCTCCGCTT
Organism: Candidatus Hydrogenedentota bacterium; assembly: GCA_011046175.1. GTDB lineage: Bacteria > Hydrogenedentota > Hydrogenedentia > Hydrogenedentales > CAITNO01 > SLFT01. The sequence goes on from DSBB01000308.1 coordinate 5,446, forward strand.
CCTGACGCGACGTCTTTGTCGTCAATTCCTGGTATTGGTCAACAGCGTTCTTAAGGCGTTCCTGCAAATCCGACACCTGTCCGGTCAGCTCGTTATATTGAAGCCATGCGTTGCGTATCTCGAGCAGACGCAGTTCCCGGCTATATTCACGATGCCGAATGGCGGCGTTCACCTGTCGTTTCAGGGAGCGCATCTGACGGTCAACTTCACCAATAATATCGTTCAGACGCATCATGTTTTGTTCGGCGGACTCCAACTTGCGCATGGCGACGCGCTTGCGGCTCTTGTATTTGATGATGCCCGCCGCTTCCTCAAGCAAATAACGCCGGTCCTCGGGCTTTGTGCTGAGAATCAAGTCTATCTTGCCTTGTCCGATGAGCGAGTAGGCGTTGGTGCCGATGCCGGTGTCCATGAATAATTCCTGCACGTCCCGCAGCCGGCAGGCCGCTTTGTTCATCAAGTATTCGCTTTCGCCGGAGCGGAAAACTCTTCGCGTTATTTCGACCTCGCTGAAATCCACCGGCAGTTGGCCGTCGGTGTTGTCGAAAAGCAGCGACACCTCGGCCATGCCCGTCGGAGGGCGGCCGCTGCTGCCGTTGAATATCACATCCTGCA
>DSBB01000554.1 GCA_011046175.1 Candidatus Hydrogenedentota bacterium
GAATTACCCCGATACGCTTGCAAACATGCGCAAAGAGGCGGAAGATATTATCCGGCTCTACGTTATCACCGCCTACTCCACCTTCGAAACCGACTCTTTTATGGAAGATCGACTTCGAAAGTTCTGGATCGCTTTCCGTGCAGCGCGTAATTATTATGTGCGGTAGGCACAGCGGGTTTAACCCGGTGAAATATCCGGGTTAAGCAAGGGGAATTGATATTTCCCGGGCCGATAATATAGAATAAAGCGCATGAAGCAAAGGTCAGTACGTTGTGATCTTTTCTTTGAACACCCTTTCAGGGGCTGGAATAGCTCAGCCGGTAGAGCGCGTCACTCGTAATGACGAGGTCCGGGGTTCGATTCCCCGTTCCAGCTCCATTTATCTTTTCGGGCTGTTCCGCTAGCGCGTCGCGTCGCGGATAACCAACAATTCCTTCATCACAGGGTATAGGTCTATCTGCGCGTCGCGTACGCCGAATGCGTCATGGATGCGTTTATACAGAGCGAAGAGTTGGTCGTAGACCTTCCGGTTTTCAGGGATGGGTTCATATACTTTTTCGTCCATGAGCGACATCGCCGAGGCGGCTTCACCGAAATTGTCGTGTCCGCCCGCTTTTTTACCGGCAACAACCGCGCCCGCCATGGCCGCGCCGAGCGCGCAGGTCTGGGCGCTCTTGGACACTTCAAGCGGACGCCCCATTACATCGGCGTATATTTGCATGAGCAGTGCGTTCTTGCCCGAGATGCCGCCGCAATTGACGATGCGCTCCACCTTCATGCCGTATTCGAGAAATCGTTCCATGATGACCCGCGCGCCGAATGCCGTCGCTTCAATAAGCGCGCGGTATGCCTCCTCCGGGCGCGTGTGCAGCGTAAGGCCGAGCAGGCCGCCGGTCAGCCGCTGATCCACCAAAACGGTGCGGTTGCCGTTGTGCCAATCCAACGCAAGGAGACCGCTCTCGCCGGGTTTCAGTTTCAGCGCCTTTTCCGTCAGTGTTTCATGGGTCTCGCCTTCGGGGCGCATGTAGCTGACGAACCAGTTGAAGATATCACCCACGGCGGATTGGCCCGCCTCAAGGCCATAGCAGCCGGGCAAAATGGATTCGGGCACAATGCCGCACAATCCGGGGATATCCGGCAACTCTTCGGTGAGGGGCGCCACAAGCATGTCGCAACAGGAGGTGCCGATAATTTTCACCAATACGCCGGGCTTGATGCCGCTGCCCACAGCGCCCAGATGCGCGTCAAATGCGCCCATGGCAACGGGCGTACCCGGCGGAAGTCCAAGTTTTTCCGCCCATTCCGCCGTGAGGCCGCCCGCCGCGTCGGCGATATTATAGGCTTTGTCAGGCAGTGTCGCGCGCACGCGGCTGAGCGCCGGGTCCAGCGCTTCGATAAACGCCGCATCCGGATAACCGCCCCAGATTGGGTTGAACATCGCCTTGTGCCCCGCGGCGCAAATACAGCGTCGTATCCCGTCGGGATGCGCGGTGCCCGTCAGCATGCCCGTCATCCAGTCCGCATGTTCCACCCACGTGTAGGCCGCATCGAAAACCTCCGGAGCGGTGCGCTTGCAATGCAGAATCTTGCTCCAGAACCACTCCGAGGAATAGGCGCCCCCGCACTTGGCCAGATATTCAGGGCGCATTTTTGCCGCGAGAGCGGTTATCTCCGCCGCTTCGGCATGGCCCGTATGGTCTTTCCAGAGCCAGGCCATTGCCCCCGGGTTGTCTTGGAATCCGTCAAGCAACGCAAGAGGATCGCCGTTCTTGTCCAATGGGATGGGCGTTGAGCCGGTGGTGTCCACGCCGATGCCGACCACTCGATCTGAAGCGAATCCCGGCGAGCCGGTGGCTTGGTGCAGGGCGCCGGTGATGGTTGCCGTTGTCGCTTCCAGATAATCACGGGGATGCTGTCTTGCCATATCTGGATTCTTCGCGTCAAGAACTATCCCCTTTTCACCAGTTGGAAAATCGTACACCTGCGAGGCTATTTCCTCGCCCGTGCCGGTGTTTACAATAATGGCGCGGGCGGAGTTGGTGCCAAAATCAAGGCCAATGGCGAAATGCTTGTTCATGACAAAAATCCTTTCAACTGGTGTTGATACCGTAATTATAGTGTTGTTTCCCTGTCAAACAAACGCTTTGATTATAGCCCGGCAACCCTGTGGTATCTCAACCTCGGCAGGGATACTGTCAGCGCCGCCAGTCCATCAACAACTCAACGGCATCAGGCGCAAAAACGGGAAGCCCTTTCTTTTCCCGCACAACGCGTCGTTCCGAGAAAGAGTCGTCAATAAAAATTGCGTCTGTATGCGATACGCAGGCGGCTTTGCATTCGTCTCGTTTAACATGAATGACAGAATCAAACAATTGTGAAAGCCCGTGTTTCGCCAGGGTGTCGGCCACATCTGACCTGTGCCGGGTCAGCAGATGCAGCTGCTTGTTATGATTGCGGCATTGATGCAGGAAAGCGATGAGCATAATGTTCACTTTGCCTTCCTGCAATAACGTATCATCCAGATCAACGTACACATGCGCGTACTGCACCTCGGCGTTGAAACGCGCCGTCAGCGCCCTGTCCATTTCAACATGATGCGTCAGCGGGCATAGTTCCAAGTCAATGTTCAACCGGTCGTACACGCTGAGCAACGGGAGGTTTACGCCCAGGTTTCGATACAGGCCCATGCCGCCGCTCACACGGGGCGCTATCTCGAGCAGCGTCAACGCGCCGCGCTGACCGCGTTTGAGTTGAAAGAACCACGCGCCGCGCAGAACAAGCGCGGCATTAATGGTTTCGGCAAAACGGCGCATGTCGTCGTCCAGCGGCACATTGCGTGTGTGGACGCTGATGCCGTTCATAGTGCGGATGCGTTCCCGGGGGCCAATGAAACGCAACACGCCGTGCCGGTCGGTAAAACAGTCCACCGTATATTCCGCGCCGGGCAGATATTCCATGGCGATGAGCGTGGGGTCCTCGGACAATGCCGCCTCCCACATCCGGTGGTTGCTGATTTTCCTTGCGCCATGAGAACCTTGGCCAGCGTCCGGCTTGAGAAACAACGGAAAGGTCGGCGCCGCATCGGTCGGCGCATACAGCCGGGGGGTTGGCAGCGCGCCGGTGAAACGGGCGTAAGTGGCGGATTTACTGCGGCACAACGCGCAGGTGTCGAGCGGCGAGCCGATAACGGCGCAGCCTAGTTCGGATTCATGCCGCGCCAGCGTTACGACCGCATCATCATGGGCGGGATATATCAAATCAACGGCATGTTGCTCAACAATCCGGTTCAGATGTGAAGCGAAAGACGGATCGGCCACATAGGGAACCCCTTCGACATAACGGGCGAATACGTGCGCTCCGTGATTTGACGACACGCTGCTCGCGCCCACGAGCGCCACATGGGCGGATTGACACAGGGCTCGGTGAATCTCGAGGCCAATTTCCGTGCCGCAGGGGAACACCAGTACGGTTGTTCTATTTCTGACATTCTCTGTCATTCCGCGCATCCTTAATTGTTGGCGGGATCAGCGCACATTGCGCATGATGCCCACCGTATTGCTTTCCCAAAAAGCGACGGCAATGTCCGGGCGTTCGTCTTTATCAAAGTCCGCAACGCATATGGCGCGCGGCCTGCTGTCCGCAAAAGTGTAGGTCTCCCGCCGGAAGCGTTGCGGCAGGGAACTGTCATCAGATTCATTAAACAGAACCACCACGCTTTGCGATGCGTAGCAGGCGGCGACAATGTCTGTTCTGCCGTCGTTGTTCAGATCGGCCACGGCCGCGCCGCGGATTTCGTGTTCCAAAACACCGCGGTCTTTTCCAAGCATGATTTCCTGAGATACGGCGAAGGAGAAAGGGCCGTCGCCATAGAAAACCACAATACTGTCGTCGCTGTGCGCGTGGCTCACGATAATATCCAAAATCCCATCGCCGTTAATATCGTTGACGTGTATGGTGGTGGGCAGCGACCCACGCGAGGGGAAACGATCATGCTCGTCGAAGTCGCCGCTTCCGTTCCCCTTGAAAAGCGCCACTTCTGATGTGGCGTACATTACAACCGCCAGATCGGTGTCACCGTCGCCGTCCAGATCGGCAAGCGCAAAATCACGTGGCCCGCCGGGCGCGAACATGAACCGGGGCTGGTCAAATATCTTTTCGCCATGCCCAGGCATGTACACCAGCACGTCGCTGCTCCAGCCGACGGCGAGCAAGTCGCGCAGTCCGTCCCCGTTTAGATCGCGAACTGCCACGCTTGTCAACCCCGGCGTGGTATATACGGGCGCGCCCTCGCCATCGTAGTGCCGATAGTATTTTAACAGGTCGTCCGGCAATTTGAATTCAAGCGGTTTGAACACGCCCTCGTCCTTGAGATTCAGAAATACCGAAATGTCCCGATGACGGGTGGCGTGAAAATTGGCAATAATGATGTCCGGCCACTTCATACCGTCCACATTCGCGATGGCGATGGCGTAGGGGCCGAATCCCGTCTTGAGGGAAGGATGGCGGCGCGTGTAATCAAAGGGAAGCTCCGCGAGCAATAACGAGACTTCATCGTTGGCTGGGCGTTCTTCGCGGGGATCATGCAGCTCGCCCCGATCCACCGTGATAATGTCCGGCAAGCCGTTGTCCGTCAAATCAGCAACGGCAATGGCGTTTGGGTTGGGTCCCACTTGGTAATAGCGCGTAGGCAACGCGAAGGCGCGCGGGACAGATTCCGCTTCGGCAAAATGGGCGCCGGCAAGCGCCAGACCGGCGAGGAGATATGTCTTGACAAAGCCTGGCATCATTTCTCCACAGTGTTCGGGATGCGCCGCGTCCATTGCGCGGCAAGCTCGATGGCGGCAATCATGCTGTTCGCGCGCGCGACGCCTTTGCCTGCAATATCATAGGCCGTGCCGTGGTCCGGCGAAGTGCGTATGAACGGCAGTCCCAGCGTTACATGCACCCCTTCATCCCTGGCAATCAACTTGAACGGAATATGCCCCTGATCATGATACATGGCGATGACCATGTCGAACTCGCCGGCGTACATGCGCTGGAAAACCGTGTCCGGTGAAAAGGGGCCGACACAGGATACGCCGCCTTCACAGGCGGCGGCAATGGCGGGCGCAATGGCGGTCGCTTCTTCGTTGCCGAACGCACCCGCTTCGCCGGCATGCGGATTCAAGCCCGCAACGGCAATGCGCGGCGCCGCGAACCCGATGCGGCGCAATGCGGCAGCGCCCGCTTCAACGGCGCGCAGTACCCGCTCTTTCGTAACCGCTTTCACAGCGTCCGACAGAGAAAGATGCGCCGTAATATGCACGATGCGCATGCGCTCCGAAAAAAGGCTCATGTGGCACTCGCGCGCGCCGGTCAGTGACGCCAGCATCGGAGTGTGTCCGGCATAGGGGCATCCGGAGAGAAGCATGCCCTCTTTGTTGACCGGACACGTGATCATGCCCTGAATGCGTCCTTCAAGCGCCGCGATGGCCGCCGTTTCGATCCATGCCGCGGCGCAACCGCCCGCGTCGGCGGCCAGTGTCCCGGGATTCAACGACGGCGAGCAGCCCGCATTGTAGACGGGTACGCCTTCCTTGTCAGAAGGCAGAGCATCCAAAGAATCCACTTCATACAAAGCGGGCATATCCGGCGCATAAATGCGCATGGCCTCAAGCGCGGGCAGACTGCCGAACACCAGCAGCGAACAGCAAACCTGAGGCGACAGACGCGCCAGCGCCTTCGCCAGAATCTCCGGACCAACGCCGTTGCAGTCGCCCAATGTAACGCCAAGAAGCGGTCGCGTGTTGTTGTTTTTATCAGTCAAAAACAATGCCCTCAAGAGGAAATAATCCCATTAGGCGTCTCAGTCTTCACTGGATTCATTTTCAGTTCTTTCTAAGACGGGCTTTGCCCGCAACCCAGATTTGACTATTCTCTTTGTATGTTGTTCACGCTTCAGCGTGCGGCAGTAGCACACAAACTCTGAGTCATGCACGCAACCTCGCACGCTGAAGCGTGAACAACATACCCAACTCCTTTTTCTTGATCGCGGTTTCTGGCCGATAA
>DSBB01000388.1 GCA_011046175.1 Candidatus Hydrogenedentota bacterium
ATTAATAACACCATGGAAAATACAATGACATGAGTTGGCGACAAGTGTCACGGTGGGAGAAATGTTTGATGAAAAACAGTTTGGACATGCCCCTCGCAAAGCGTCACAAGCCGTGGCTGCTTGCGGCGGTCGCAGCGGGTATATATTTTGTGTTGTCGGCAATTTACATCGTTTTTTCCTCTCAAATAGCGACTTCTTTTGCTCAAGACCTTGTGGCGCTCGAAAATATTGAAATTGTCAAAGGGATAATGTTTGTGCTTACCAGCGCAACGTTGATTTTTTTTGGGCTCTTCATTTTGTTCAGCCTTTTGCGGCAAAAGGAATTGATGATAGAGCAGCAAAGGCAAATGTTTGTCGCATCTGAAAAGCGTGCGGCGGCGGGGGTGTTTGCGTCTTCTATAGCCCATGATTTGAACAACGAATTAACAATACTGCAATACTGTGTTGATGAGGTCATCGGTTTTCCTGCTCTGGCCGACCAGCAGGAGATAATGGATGATTTGAAACAATCAACGGCTCATATCCGCGATTACTCCAGACATCTGGCCGCCGTCAGCGGCAAAGACATCCTGACCGGCATGCGTTCCATGGACATCGCGGGGATGACCAGAGATATTGTCAACCTTGCCAGAACGCACAACAAAGTAAAATACTGCACAGTGGAACTGGAAGCGCCCGAGGCGCTGACTGTTGACGCTGACGCATCGCTTCTGCACCGGTCTTTGCTGAACCTGATGATAAACGCGGGAGACGCCACGGAAGGCCGGGGCAGGATATTGGTTAAACTCTTCGAGACAAAAAAGTCGGCGCGCATCGAAATACACGACGACGGGCCGGGTATTCCAAGAGAACAACGCGCACAAGTCCTTGAACCCTTCTACACCACCAAGCAGGATGGAAGCGGATTGGGTCTGATGAGCGTCAAGTATTGCGCGGATATTCACAAGGGCGCCCTTGGAATCGAAGATTCCGAACTGGGCGGCGTTTGCTTCTTCATCGAGATACCCCGGAAACAAGAACCGTCGGAACAACAGGCGGCGTCTTCCGCCTGTCAAAGCGGCAACCTGAAGGCTGCGGACGCATCCCCTGCGTAATTATTCCCATCCATATCTTTCGACGCGGGGCATGGGCTTTCCGGTTTGTTGGAGGTGTTTCAGCTCGCGGTAGCTAATCAGTTCGATACCCTGTTCGCGAATCCATTCGAGCGTTTTCGGGTCGCTGAAGAACTCCGTGTCGGCAATGCGACGCCTGGCGGACCCGGTGGTGGCAAAGATTTCCGGCGCGTCCACGGCGCAATGGATGTACATTTCGCTGACCTTGCCCTTGGGAATGTTGCTGATGCGGTCTTTGAACCATTCTTCCGTGGATTCCAGCGTTGGCGGATCGCCCATATACAGCACCTCGGGTCCCAACACGCCCAATTCTTCCGCAAGGTCGAGAAGCCCCTCGGCGCCAAGGGGCTCGAGCATGTCCCGTCCCGCAAGGCGGCAGGGCAGGTTGTAGTCTGCGGCAATGCGAATATAGCGGTCGAAGTATTCCGGCGAATACTGCATGGCGCCCATGTGCGAGTCAATATGGGTAATATCAATACCCGCCGCAATGGCCTTGTCAATCTGGGCGCGCACCTCGCGCTCGGCCTGGTCTATCTCGCCAATGCCGTAAATGGAAAAAACATCCTCGAAAAAATAGCCCATTTCGTTGCACAATCCGGGCACTTCAGAACATCCCAGCACCGGCCCCCATTTATAACGCCCCCACTCGCTGGTCAGCGTGGTATGCACGCCTATGTTTGCCTTCGGATTCTTGCGCGCAAAATCGGCGGCTTCCATAAACCAGCCGCAGGGCGTCATGACCGTTGCCGAGGTCACCGCGCCCGCTTTCAACACGCGCTCCGTGCCCGCGTTTGTGGCGTGGTTCATGCCAAAATCATCGGCATTTATGATAAGCACCTGCGCGTCTTCGGGAAAACCAAGTCGTTGCACCAGTGACGGTTTTTCCGCGCCGGCGAAGTCGGCAACCAGCAGCAGCATAACGATAAGGGCAAAAATACGCATCTTTTTCTTCTCCTTGATACTCTGTTTGCATACACATGGCTACGAACAAAACATGAACTTCTTTTGCCGTCATTGCGAACCAGTCATCCCGGATACGGGATTTTTCCGAACAACGGCGTGTTCATAAATTTTTTCTTACGATTTCCGGGGGGCGCGCACGACAGACACCGTCTCGTTTTTCGCGCTCGTAATCGGGCTGTTAGACCAAGACGCGCATTCAGATGTTTCATTGACTCTGCGCAAGTTGCAACCGCTGTTTCCCGGCGCCGAAGCGCGCAATCTTTGAATCCCAGAGATGGGACACCACGCTGTATTTTACAAGAATGGCGGGGCAACCGGAAACCATAGGGAGATTATAGCATGAATGCCCGGAAAAATTGGGCGCTGCGGTTGGCGCATCCGCGTGAAACGCGCAGACGTTTGGCATAGGTATTGTGCGCCCAGCGTCGTTCCCGCAAGAATCTTTGGGCGGATTCAAAAAGAGGAAATTTGATTTCTTGGCGGATTTTGGTCTATAGTTGCGCCTCTGATGGGAGGTTGCGGGGCCGGTGAATGTAATTTCTCAAACAAATGGAGTTGTTATTATGCGGATATTGTCCTCTTTGAAAACGGCGAAGAAACGGCATCCGGGCTGCAAGGTTGTGCGCCGGAAGGGCCGGGTCTATGTGATCAATAAAATTGCGCCGCGCTTCAAGGCGCGTCAAGGATAAGTCTGACTGCTGCAGTTTTTAACGCCCGTACTGCATGACGCAGGCGCGGGCGTTTCGTGTTTTTTGCCTGATGGGACGCCGCATCAAGACGTCCATTTTCCGGGGATTGCCGCGCCGCATTCCGGGCATTTGCCGTTGTCGAGTCGGTTCTTTTGCACATGGAAGCCGACGCGCTCGATGAGCAACGCATTGCAGTGATGGCAGTATGTGTGCTCGCGGTTGGCGACGCGGCCCGCCATGTTGCCCGCATACACATAGCGCAGCCCGGCGCTTTTGCCCGCGTCGTAGGCGCGATCCAACTGCCGCAGCGCCGTTGGGCCGCGATCAGTCATCTTATAAGTCGGGTAAAAAGCAGTGACATGCCACGGTATGTCCGGCGACACTCCGGCGATAAACGTCGCGATGCCGGACAGTTCCCGGGCGCTGTCATTGAATTCCGGCACGACAAGGGTTACCACTTCGACCCAGAACCCCGCCGCAACAGCGCGCTCGATGGCGTCCAGCACCGGCTGCAACCTGCCGCCCAGGGACCGGTAGCCGTCGTCGGTGAAACATTTCAAATCTATCTTGAACAAATCCATCACCGGACGCAGGAATCGCACCACCTCCTCTGACGCGAAGCCATTGCTTACAAAACCACAAAGCAAATTGTGTTCTTTCGCCTTCTCGAAGATGCGCGCGGCCCAGTCCGCCGTAATCAGCGGTTCGTTGTAGGTGCTCACGATAATGGGCGCGTCCTGCTCGCGCGCTGTGTTTACAATCCTGTCCGCAGAAACGGCGCGTATGCCCGAAACCTGTTCTTCCGCCCGAGGCATCTGGCTGCTGATCCAGTTCTGGCAAAAGTCGCAATGGAAGTTGCAACCCAACATGCCAAAAGACAAGGCATTGGCGCCGGGCAACACATGATAAAAAGGTTTCTTCTCGATGGGATCAACCTGCAAACCCGCCACATATCCGTCGGGCGCGTACAAAACGCCGTCGCGATTCAACCGGACGCCACACACGCCGCCGCGCCCCGGCTTGATCCGGCACTGATGGGCGCAGGCAAGACACTGCGCCACATCGCCCTCGAGCCTATACAGCGCCTGCGCGGCCCGCGCGACCGGCCCAGGGAACAAACCTTTCTCCTTCCCGCTGGATTTGTTGTTATCTTGGGGCATTATTCTTGTTCTCCTTACGCTTCATTATACAGTATAACAACGTTTTGTGTCCTTCATCCACGGCTTTCTGATATGATCCGCGGCGGCATTCCATTGCGTAAAAACCATGAAGGAACGATTGTCATGACTTATCAGGAGAGCATCTCATTGCATACAAAGCAGCAGGGGGAAATGCATGATATTACCGGCGGGGTGAAGGCCATTATCGCGGCTTCGGGCATTCGCGTCGGCCTCGCGCATATATTCAACGTGGGCAGCACGGCCTGTGTCGGCACAATCGAATATGAGCCGGGGCTTGAAGCGGATTTGCCGCGCGAGTTAAACCGTTTGATTCCGCCGGGACGGCATTACGGTCACGAACAGGCATGGCATGACGGCAATGGTCATTCCCATTTGCAGGCGACCATGATGGGACCGGATTTGACCGTGCCGGTGACGGATGGCGCGCCTGTTCTGGGCACATGGCAACAAATCTTTCATCTCGAATGCGACATAAAACCGCGCAGCCGAACGATTGTTGTTACGGTGACAGGCGAATAGCAACCGTTCTGGCATGGAATCATAACGTCCGGCATGCCAGAAATCATGCTTCTTGTTGAGTTCGGCAATCGTAACGGCCTGATTCGCGCATCCCCTAACCTGATTGATTGGCGTCTATGAATTACCATTCACAACGCGGCATTATTGAACTTTTGCCAGCGCCTGCGCCTGGTAGCGTTCCGCGCCGATTTGCCGTTGCCGTCGCATTTCGACCGGATAGCGCTGTATTATTGTCTGCAACAGTTGCACCCGCTCCTCGGGCGAGGGGTGGGTGGCGAAGATGGGCAGAGAATGTTGTCCGCCGCCGCGCTGCCGATCGTATTCAAGCAGCTTTTGCATGAAGGTAATCATCGCTTCGGGTTGGTAGCCCGCGCGGTACAGGATATCCATGCCCAGTTGATCCGCCTCGCGTTCCTGCATGCGGCTGAAGCGCGCGGCGACGCCCGACGAAAATAATTGGGACACAATGCCGGCCGCGGCGCCGGGGTTTTCGCCGAGGATAATGCTTGAAATTGCTTCCATGCCCATCTGGCGCGTGATCATTTCGCCGTGATGACGCGCCGCCACGTGCGCTAGCTCGTGCGCCATGACGGCGGCGAGTTCCGCTTCGCTCTCGCAGATTTTCATGAGGCCGGTGTAATAGTAGGTATAGCCGCCGGGCAGCGCAAAGGCGTTGACCGTATCGGGCGCGTCAATCACTGTGAACGTATGGGCCACATCCTGACGCGGCGAAACGCCTGCAAGCCGCGCGCCGATTTCGCGGACGTACGCCTGCAACTCGGCGTCGGGATGCACGGGCTCCTGCTTCTCCACTTCCACGGCAAAGCGCTGTCCCAGCTGCACTTCTTCCGAAGTGCTCAACAGGTTGATGTTGGTCAGAAAACCGCCGCTCTCGCCCAGCGTCGCGCATCCAACGCAGCAGACCATCACAGCGAGCAATGCAGGACGTAAAAGAATTTTCAACTTCATGGCATTACCTTTCTGTTATAGGGACTGAAATTTCCCGGAAAAAGGGACAGTTCCATCTCATCCAAGTTCTGTGTTTCCATGTTTTCCTGTGTTGCAGGACGGAACGGCGCGTCCTGTTCCAGGAACCATGCGAGGCCGTCATTCAGCATCTTGATGACCTCTTCGCCGTTGGGTTCGCGGTCGGGATGGTCCACGGGATACCAGCGTATTTCCTTGGGCTCGCCCAATGCGGCAAACAACGCCTTGCCGGATTCGGGCGTCACCACGCCGTCGTTGGAGCCGTTCAGCATGATGATCGGCGTGCCCGCCGTCTGCGCGGCGTGATGTATCGGATCGGCGACGCCCGCCGCGAACACCATGAGGGGTCCCGCAAAAGGCCACAGCCACTGTGGCAGTTCTTTTCTTACTTCCGGCGCTTTCGCCAGCAGACGGAAATTGCCGCCGCCCACCACCAGCGCCGCCGCGCGGATGCGTTTCTCCCGCGCCACCGCCACCGTGCCCGTAACGGCGCCGTAGCTGGCGCCGATGAGATACACCCGCGCCGCGTCAATATCCGGGCGCGTCTCCAGATAATCAATCATCCGCTGCGTGTCATGCACGGTCTTGC
>DSBB01000481.1 GCA_011046175.1 Candidatus Hydrogenedentota bacterium
GCACAGCAGCCCCGCGCTGAAATTATCATAGATTCTGAAGAGGAAATACTCGCCGCCCTTACGAAATCAAAAGACAAATCGGAGGCGGAAAGCGGCGCGCACCCCAGTGGAAAGCTTGCCGAAGCCGAGCGTCGTCACGAGGCCGAAGAGCGCCGCCGCGCCACGCGCGAAAAAGAACGGCAGCAAAAGAAAATAGAAGAAAAATCGGGTCCGACAGTCTCGGATGTCGCCCCCGACCCTGAAGTGGTTGCCGAAGTAATACGAAAAAATGCGGAACGCCAACGGAAACTGCAAGAGCAAAAAGAACAAAAGCAACGCAAACCTGAAGCCCGAAACAGCGACCGTCTTTCCACCTCGTTGGGCTCCATAGGATTTGATCCGATAGCCGGAGCGCCGCCGCCGATTAAAGCCGGCGGCAAATCAGAAGCCGGGTTGAGCAAATCCGCCCGCAAAAAAGCAAAACGCGCGGAGCGCACCCGCATCCGCGAAGAAAATATACGGCGCGAAGCCGCGGCAGCCGTCAAGGAGTTCCAGGCCGGCACAGCCATGGGCGGCGCGCGCAAAAGACGCAAGAAACGGCGCGAGGATAACGTGACTCAGACAATAGACCAGCCCATCGGCGGCATTATTGAAGTGGACGAAATGGTGACAGTGGAAGCGCTGGCCAATCTTATGGACATGCCGGTTAACGACCTTATCCTCGCTCTGATGGATGAAGACATCGCCGCCAGTAAAAACCAAACGCTGGACATGGATACGGTGCGCACCATCGCTGACAGGCTTGGTTTCGAGGTACGCGTCGTCATCCCCGAAGAAGAAGCGCTTTTCGCCGAGGAACCGGACGATCCCGCCGTTCTGGCCACCAGACCTCCTGTGGTAACGGTTATGGGACATGTTGACCACGGGAAAACGTCTCTCCTCGACGCGATACGCTCCACAAATGTGGCGGAGGGCGAAGCAGGCGGCATTACCCAGCACATCGCCGCTTACGATATCGAAGTGCAGGGTGGAAAGGTTACGTTTCTGGATACGCCCGGACATCAGGCTTTTACGCAAATGCGCGCCCGGGGCGCCCACGTTACCGATGTGGTCGTGCTGGTGGTGGCCGCAAACGACGGTGTCAAGCCGCAGACCATCGAGGCGATCAACCACGCCAAAGCGGCGGAAGTGCCCATTGTAGTCGCCATCAACAAATGCGACCTTGAAAACGCGCAGCCCGATCGCGTGCGTCAGGAATTGACTCAGTACGGTTTGGTTGACGAAGCGTGGGGCGGCAAGACAATTATTAAAAACATCTCCGCAAAAATGAAGCAGGGCGTGGATGAATTGATGGAGATGCTGGTGCTTCAGGCGGAAATGCTTGAACTTAAGGCCAACTCTCAAAAACGCGCGCGAGGCGCGATTATCGAATCCGAAATCGCCGTGGGGCTGGGCCCCGTGGCATGGGTGCTGGTGCAAAACGGCACGTTGCGCGTGGGCGACACGTTCCTTGCGGGCTCCAGCTTTGGCCGCGTCCGTTCCATGACAAGCTGCCGCGGCGAGTATATTTTTGAAGCGGGACCGTCAACGCCCGTAGCCGTTACCGGATTCAACGCGCCGCCTGACGCGGGCGACATTTTTATCGTAACGCCTGACGAGCGCACGGCGCGCAATATCGCTGAAAAGCGGGCCGCCCGCGCCAAACTGAAACGTGGTCCCGCGACCCGCCACATGACCTTGGAAGACTTCCACGCGCGTTTCACAGGCCAAGAACAAAAGAAACTTAACGTCATCATCAAATCCGACGTGCAGGGGTCTGTTGACGTGCTTCGCACCAGCTTCGCAAAGATGGGCAACGAAGAAGTGTCCGTCCAAGTGGTGCATTCAGGCGTTGGCGGCATAAACGAATCAGATATTGCGCTCGCCGAAGCCAGCGACGCCGTCGTTATCGGATTCCACGTTACGGCAAACGCCAAGGTGCAAAAGATGGCGGAACAGGCGGGGGTTGAAATCCGTTGTTACCGCATCATCTATGAGGCGCTGGACGATGTGCGCAATGCCCTTGAAGGCATGCTGACGCCCGATACGAAAGAAGTGGTCCTGGGACACGCCGAGGTGCGGCAGGTCTTCTCTTCCTCGGCATTGGGCAATATCGCCGGTTGTTACCAAACGGGCGGCGAATCGCAACGCGGCGCGTTGGCGCGACTTGTGCGCGACGGCGTTGTGGTCTATGAAGGCAGCATACTCTCGTTGCGGCGGCAGAAAGACGATGTTCGCTCGGTTGCCACGGGCTTCGAATGCGGCATAAAACTTGACAAATTTGACGACATCCATGTTGGTGATATAATCGAGGTATTCAAAATCGAGGCTGTGGCAAAAACGCTCGATCAGGAAACTTCGTGACTATTGGCGCGTTGCAACTTGACTTGCTGATTCCCGGCGCGCAGTCGCTCAAGGATAAAAGGCGGGTAATCAAAAGTCTCAAGGAGCGGCTTCATAATCGCTTCAACTGCTCCGTTGCTGAAATTGACTTTCAGGATACGTGGCGTCGGAGCCGCTTGGCGGTATGCATCATAGGCAATGATGTGCGGCATGTGAACAGCCAGTTAAGCAGCGTCGTCGCGTATGTGGCGGCAAACAGCGCCGCGGAACTGGCCGATTACAGGATCGAAATGTTATGAAACCCAAAGGAAGGCCGCTGCGCGTTGCGGCGCTTATCAAAGAAGAAATCGCAAAACTGTTGACAAAAGGGCTGAAAGACCCGCGCATCGGCTTCGTATCGGTCATGGATGTTCGCATGTCCAAAGACCTTCGCTACGCCAATGTTTATGTGAGTCTGTTCGGCGAAGCCGCGGAACGCAAAAGTTCGCTCGTAGGATTACAGCATTCCGCGGGATGGATTCGTCACGAGGTGGGCAAATATCTGCACATACGGGTCATCCCTGAAATCCGCTTTTTCCCGGACGATACGCTGGACAAGGTGTATCATCTCGAGGAGGTTTTTGAAGAGATTCATGCGGAACAACAGCAACAGCCCATGCTGCAATTGTCACTCGGCGAAGTCGTTGACCTGTTGCGTGAAGGCAACATTTTTTATCTGGTATGCCATGAGAATCCCGACGGCGACGCCGTGGGCGCCATGCTCGCGTTGCGGTTTATGTTGCAGGCCATGGGAAAGGCAAACATCAGCTGCGCCGCCGCAGACCCCATACCGCGCATATATCAGGACCTTCCGGGCGCCAAAACCGTTGTGAACGCCGACGCCGAACCGCCCAATTTTGACTTGGCCGTCCTGCTGGATTGCGGGCGCCGCGATCGTGTTGGAGCAATCGCCGATTATCTTGCGCCCGGGAAACGGCTGCTTATTATTGATCACCACCTCGAGCCGGGAGAACCCGGAGCATCCGGCCTTGTTGACCCGTCCTATGCCTCCACCGGTGAAATCGTCGCCGAATTGTTTGACGCGGCTGCAATCCCCGTCTCGCAGGATGCGGCGTTGTGCTTGTACGCCGCGGTGGCAACGGATACCGGCGGATTTCGTTTTTCAAATACGACCGCGCGCACACACCATATTGCGGCGCGACTGCTGGAGACCGGCATTGACGTGCATCTTTGGAACAATCGGTTTTTCAGCGACATGAATAGAAAGAAGTTTGAACTGATGCGGCGCGCTCTTTCCCGGGTTGAATTTCATGCAGGCTGCCGGGTCGCCTTGTCATGGATAACCAGCGGGGATCTGGAAGACCTTGAAGCGCGGCAGGAAGAAGTGGAGAATCTGGTTAATTATTGGCAAAACGTGGACACAGTAAGCGTGGCCATAATATTCAAGAGTTTTGATCCGAACACGACCAAGGTGAGTTTTCGCTCGGATGCATCCTTTGACAGCGCCGCGTTCCTCCGGCAATTCGGCGGCGGCGGTCATGCGCCCGCCGCAGGGGCCACACTTGATATGCCCCTTGAACAAGCAAAGGACACCGTACTCAAGGCGCTCCTTGATGAATTGCGTTCGGGCGAATAAGCGCCCACGCGCGCTGATGATCTTGACGGCAGACTTTTCCCCCGCTGCCCACATGAAGGCATTGCAGTATCTCCCGGCGTGGCCGACAGGTCTGAAATCACGGCATACAAGAAAGAATCGTAATAAATGAATGGCATCCTTTTAGTTGACAAGCCCCAGGGCATGACTTCCCATGACGTGGTGGACGCGCTGCGCAAGGCGTCCCGCATCCGACGCATCGGCCATACGGGCACCCTCGATCCCCGCGCCACGGGGCTGCTTATTCTGTGCATTGGGCAGGCAACACGTTTGTCACAGTTCTTCTCCGACTTGGACAAGGCTTATGAAGGCGTGATGCGGCTTGGTGTTGAAACAAGTTCCCATGATTTGGACGGTGAAGTGCGCGCAGAAAATCCCGTGCCGGAGACATTAACCCGTGAGGCTATCGGCGCCGTGTGCGGCGAATTCGTGGGCGACATCAAGCAGATTCCGCCAATGGTCAGCGCCATAAAAATCGGCGGCAGGCGTCTTTACAAAATTGCCCGGGACGGCGGTGAAATCGAGCGGCCCGCCCGGCCCGTTACCATACATTGTTTTGATGTCACCTGCTGGAACCCGCCCGATGCGGGAATTCGCGTGGCCTGTTCCAGCGGCGCTTATGTGCGCACACTGTGCCATGACGTGGGGCGGCAAATCGGTTGCGGCGCGGCTCTGGCGCAGTTGAGACGCATGCGGGTTGGTCGTTATTCGGTGGAAAACGCCGCGCCCCTTGACGCTTTTGCAGTTCCGGAGGATGTAAGCGCGCGCCTCATCCCAATGGATGACGCGCTGGACATGCCTGAGGCAAGGGTGGACGCCGCCCGCGCCGCGATCGTGCGCTCAGGCGGGGCCGTCTCCACCAACGCGCTGCCTGCGCCCTGTCCGGTGACCACCGGCTTGGTGCAAATAAAGGACAGCGCGGGGAAACTCATCGCCATCGCGCAGGCACAACCCACCGCCATGGGCGCGCGCCTCCAGCCCAAACGCGTATTCGGAGGCAAGTGAACCATGCGCGTCATCCCGGATGTCAGATCAACTATGGAACAGTATCCACGGATGGTCCTGACCGTGGGTTGTTTTGACGGCGTTCATCTGGGCCATCAACAGATTTTGAATGCGCTGGTTGAACAGTCCCGCGCTATTGACGGCACGCCCGCCGTGATGACGCTCGAGCCCCACCCGCGCCGGTATTTCGCTCCTGAAAACGCGCCCAATATTCTGACCCCCAACAGCATGAAATACCGGCTCCTCGAAAAACACGGCGTAGAGGCATTGTATATCCTGCCATTCGATGAGGAAACGGCCAACATGTCCCCGCAAAATTTTGTGGAAACCATGCTGGTCGCAAAATGCCAAGCAACAATGGTCATCGTGGGGCATGACTTCGCCTTTGGTCACAACGCCGCAGGGGATTATGAGTATCTTAACAACGCCGGGAAACACTATGGTTTTGAAACGCGTCAGATACCGCCGCTTATCATTGGCGGTCAACGGGTAAGCAGCACGTTGCTGCGCGAGCGGGTCATACAGGGCGAAGTGGAGCATCTTGATCAGTTTCTGGGTCGCCCTTTCTCGCTGTGCGGCAGGGTGGTTCCTGGCCGGGGCATCGGCAGGGCGCTGGGATTTCCCACAGCCAACCTCGACATTGGCGATTGCGTGGCGCCCGCGCATGGCGTATACGCGGCGAAAGCCGTCGTGGAAGGCGTTGCGCGCGTGGCTGCGGTAAACATCGGCATCGCTCCCACCATCCGCGACACGCATCCCCTTGTCGAGGCGCATTTACTCGACTTCGCCGGCGCGCTGGGCGACGTGGAAATGGAACTCTTCTTATACAAAAGGCTGCGTCCCGAAAAAAAATTCGTTTCCCGCGACGCGCTGATTGCCGCCATTGCCGCCGACGTACAATACATCCGCAACTATTTTGGCGTCTAAAACATCGCCTCCATCTCGGCAGGCGGCACGCCGTTTTCGTCCCACCCCCGCTCTTCATAATACAGGC
>DSBB01000429.1 GCA_011046175.1 Candidatus Hydrogenedentota bacterium
GTATAATAATGAGCGTTGTTTACCATTAACGAGAAAGGGATACCGGGTGACTTCAAAGCGAAGCGCCCAGTTTCGTACCCGGGCTATAAATGTATTGTGTGATCCTATTTTGAACGTGTCATTACCCACAAATGTTGCGTCATGATTATTTGCATTGGCCTGAATCTAACCGTAGTCCGTCATTCCCGCGAAAGTGGGAATCCAGAAGGTGACTGATACGCTGTAAGTGTGTATCTGGATTCCCGCTTTCGCGGGAATGACAGGCGTTTACGGAACAATGTCGCAAAGGGGCAAAGAAACATAGCAACGGTGTCACAAATAAGAAGGATTTTCCGCGCCTTTACACCTTTGTTTTTAAGCCCTGCTCCCGTTCTTTTGTTTCGATGCTCTGTATGGAACCCCTATCCCGTCAAATCTGTGCGCAATTTATTGCAATTTCTGCTATACTGTCAATGGTAACGGTCGCCAGACAAAAAAATAATTGAGGATATCCATCATGTTCGACAGGATTACATTTTCACCGGATGTCATGGGGACGCGCGCCTGCATACGCGGCATGCGTATTACGGTTGCGCACGTGGTAAATATGATTGCGAATGGAATGTCAGTTGAGGAAATATTACAGGAATATCCGGACCTGGAAAAAGAAGATATAAGCGAAGCCCTGCGTTATGCAGCATTTCTGGCGCGGGATGAAGTGTTGCCCACGGGAACGCATGCATGAAATTCCTTGCGGACATGAATGTGTCCATGAGCACAGTTCAATACCTGCGCAGCAATGGACATGATGCCCTTCATCTTCGCGAGCACGGGCTGGAACGTGCCCCCGACACGGTCGTTCTGCAGAAGGCGAAAGAAGAAGGCAGGATTATTCTGACGTTCGACTTGGACTTTGGTGATTTAATGGCCAGCTCAAAAGAAGACCTGCCAAGCATCATTATATTCAGGCTTCACGATGAAACACCTCAGGCCGTATTGCCTCGGCTAAAAGAAATTCTTTCAAATTGCAGTGAGCAACTGCAAAAGGGCGCTCTTATCCTGGCAGGAGATAGTCGGAATCGCATACGTCGGCTGCCCTTGCTTTATCACAATGATGATGAGTAGTTGTTGGCAAAAACGCAAAGTTAGGCCAACCCATCAGTATGTGCAACATTTGCACATACTGCATACGACGGTGAAGCATATCGGGTAGACCTCTTCAATCTTGAGGTCATTGTTTCTGTGGTCTACGGGGGAAATTCCGGCTTGTTATGAAATTGGATTCTTGTCATTACCCAAATCTTTTGACAACGAATAGAAGAGGCAAAAAGTGAATGCTTGAGTTCGATATCCCAACGGGATTTAATAACACAGCCCGGGGTTGCGGTACTCCGCTACCCCGGGTAGATGTGAACCCAATCCCCCCTATACCCCAACGGGGTTGCGTCCAAATGGGGGTACGAACCAGCAGTTCGAAAATAAAGTACGGATTGCGGTATAGTTAATGGCGTAAGGTGGTTTGTGAAAACCATTGAAGCAGTCTAACCTGACAGGATGTGTTATGAAATGGAATTTCGTAACAAGCTGGACGACGAGCTGGAATCCTCATTGATATTGGAACCCACGAGGACGTTTATTAGAGGAGAAACAGTGGGAAGAATTGTCTATGAACTGTCCGTCTTGCGGTGAAGCGTTGCGTCAGTTGGCGTACCGGGGGTTGGTGCTTGATCAGTGTCCCGGCTGTCGGGGGGTGTGGTATGACGCGGATGAGTTGGGCGCTTTTCTTGAACGCTATCTGGCGGACCACCCCAACCTGCCGCCAATGCGACTGTCGCTCCATCAGCAAGCGGGCGCGCGGGCGCCTGACGGGGAAAAGGAACGCGCCTGCCCCCGTTGTGAGTTCCCACTGGAGAAATACAACTACGGCTACGATTCCGGCATCATCCTGGACCGGCGCCACGCCTGTGAGGGCGTTTGGGTGGACGGGCATGAAGTCCAACGCTTGGCGCAATATGTGAAGGGACATCCAAAACTGGACCGGCTGGCCGCGGCGGTGGCGGCGCATACGCGCGAGACCGAAGACTTTCGGCAGGACATCACGGCCGCCCCTGCGGCGGCGCTCTATGCATGGCTCGGGCTGGCCATTCCTGTTGCGGATGACACCCCCAAGAAGACGATTCCCTTTGTCACGTACACTTTTCTTTTCACGAACGTCCTTGTCATGGTATGGCTCTATCACGCTGTAGACGACTGGTATGAGATCTTTTACAACTACGGCATGGCGCCCGCGAATGTGGTGGCCGGACATGGAAGGGTTGGCATGATAACCAGCATGTTTCTCCATGGCGGTCTCGGCCATCTTGTCGGCAACATGCTATTCCTGTGGGTCTTTGGCGACAACGTGGAAGACCGCCTCGGCCATCTCCTGTTCCTGTTCTTCTACCTCGCCACCGGGATTGTCGCAAGCCTGTTCTTTCTGTTGTTTCACCCCAGCGGCACAATGCCTGCTATTGGGGCCAGCGGCGCTATCAGCGGTGTGCTGGGCGCGTACCTCGTCTTTTTCCCACGCGCGCGCCTAAGCCTTCTCACGATATTCACCCCTTATCCTCCGGTTACAATCGCCGCGGTATGGTACGTCCTTGCATGGTTCGTGTTCCAACTGGCGTACGTGTTTGTTGAGTTGCATGGAAGCGTGGGCGTAGCCTTCTCGGCGCATCTGGGCGGGTTTATCGCGGGCGTTGTCTTCGCCATGCTGCACAAGTCAATTATCCTGGAAAAAGCAGTTGAACAGGACTGACACCGTATTTTACTGCGCGGAACAGAGCAAAATGCGGCCGTCCGGCCCGCGCCCATTCATCTTCAACTGTTTTTTCCGGGTTCATCGGGTATGGTGGAGACGGAAAGCCGCATGTGGCGCGAAGCGCGCGCCGGGGACGAGAGCGGGTGCGTACACATCCGCGATCATGCCTCGCTTCGCTTGTGCCGGTCCTGATTTTTACCGCCGGCGTATCGCTATACTACGGACTTGAGCAGATCAAGGTCCAGCTCGGGGTATACCGGGAACCGATCCAGCAGCGCCTGAACGCGTTGCCGCGCTTCGTCGCGGGCGCCCTCATCCAGATCGTATTTGCGTTTGCTCGGTTTTCCCGCGTTTGCGCCCGTGGTCAACAACGCGGGTCTTGTGTTGTCCAACACCAACCGTATAATGGCGGCTATCCCGGCCATTTCGATTTCAGTCATACCCAACGTGGTGGCGGCGGCGGCGCCTACGCGCAAGCCGCTGGTGATGAGCGGCCCGTTCGGGTCGTAGGGCAGGGAATTGAAATTGAGCGTAACGCCGCATTCGCGCAACGCGCCCGCCGCCTGGGCGCCGGTGAGACCGCAACTTTCAGCGACATTTATCAACAATAAATGGTTGTCCGTGCCGCCTGTGGCAAGGGTGAATCCCAAATCAACCAGCGCGTTCGCAAGGGCCCTGCAATTGTTGACCACCTTTTGGGCGTAGACCTTGAACTCCGGCTGATTGGCTTCCCGGAAGGCCACCGCCTTGGCCGCAAGAATATGGGGCAGCGGCCCGCCCAGCACCAGGGGACACCCCTTGTCCACGTATTCGGCGAATTCTTTTTTGCAAAGCACAAAGCCGCCGCGCGGGCCGCGCAACGTTTTGTGGGTGGTTGACGTAACGATATCGGCGAAGGGAACGGGATTGTTTTCCCCTTCAAACACGCCGCCCGCGACCAGTCCCGCGAAGTGCGCCATATCCACCATGAACACCGCGCCCACCTTGTCCGCAATTTCGCGGAGCCGCATGAAATTGATATGGCGCGGATAGGCGCTGTAGCCCGCCAGCAGTATGAAGGGCTTGATTTCTGTCGCCATCGCCTCGATTTCATCGTAATCAATCAATCCGGTCTCCCGGTTGACCGCGTAATTATATGCGTCGAACATTTTTGCCGACAGGTTGCGCCGGTAACCGTGGGTGAGATGGCCGCCGGAATAGTAGTCCATGCCGAGCAGACGCTGGTTGTTCAACAAAGCGCGGACTGTGTTCCAATCCTCCTGTGACAGTTGCGCCGGGTTGGTCGTTCCCATTTTCTCCAGTTCCGGCGCCTCAACGCGCGCGGTCAACGCCGCCCAATAGGCGACCATGTTCGCGTCCGCGCCGCTGTGGGGCTGCACGTAGGCATGGTCCGCGCCGAAGAGTTTGCGCGCTTCGTCGCGCGCAAGCGCTTCAACCGTATCCACATTGTCGCACCCTTCATAAAACCGTTGATAGGGCACCCCCTCGGAATATTTATCCGTGAGCAGGTTCCCCATCGCCAGTTGCGTTGCCAACGAACAATAGTTCTCGCTGGCTATCAGTTTCAGGTAACTGCGCTGATCAGCCAGTTCCTGCACTATGGCGCGCGCCGCCTCGGGCGCGACACGGGATACCACGACAAGGTTGGCGAGGTATGCCAGAAAAGCCGGATCAACACTTTCCGCGTCGGTTTTGCTGAGATAGGTTTCAATAGGATTGGACACAACGGAACTCCCTGTACTTCCCCATGCGGGACAATGACCAAAAAGGCGCTTTCATGCGTCTATGGTATCGCGAACGGCTCAAAGGTATCAAGCGTATCTTGCGAGAGCGGCCGGCGCCGGCGGAAGTTTTCTGACACCAATCCCCGTTGCCGCTCGTCAAATTATCGTGATTCCGGGATGAGTCGGGCTGTTTTCAGCAACGGTTTTCGTGGTATAGTACCCCTCCCTGAAGAAGTGACGGGGTTGATGTTGTAGTGGTTACCGTCTTTTACCTTAACGAACAATGGAGACACGAGTATGAACAGGAAAAGTATCAGTTCCCGCGCCGCAGTCGCCCTTATGGGCGCGGCAATCTTCACCCTTGGCATGTCCGCATCAGCGGTTACCATGTCGGATCTGATGAAGTACCTGCCCCAAGACGCGCAAATTGCCATTGGCCTGCCGGACATTGAAGCGGTCGAGTCCGCCGGCGCGCCGCTGCTTAAAAACAGCCCGTTAAGCAGAATCGGCGAACTGGCCGTCATGCTTGGCGGCGATACGGTAAGCGAGGGGTTGGCCGATTGCGGCGTGAAGGCGGCGGCGCCCGGCGCGGTTTTTATCGCGATCAGCCCGGAAAACGATGTGAAAGTATCGGGCGTGTTGATGGTTGATGATGCGGAAAAAATAAAAGAGGCAATGGTGGGGCTGCTTTCCGGCGAGGGCGCGGAAGTGGCGCTGCCCGGCGATTTGAAGGGACGTTTTGTCGCGGGCAGCGGCGTGGGTTATTTCATCAACGGCGACAAGCTTTTCGTGGGTTCCAGCGAGGCGCTGCTCGAACAGCTGGCCGCTCGGATTGACGCGCCCGCCGAAGTGCATTACGAAGCGAAAGACGAAGTCGTTGTCTGGAGCCGTATTGACGCCATTGAAAACGGCAATCTCCTTTCCCTCGCGGACGAGCTGGCCTATCTCAAGCCGATTTTGAGCACGCTGAAACCGTTCTCCGACGAAGTGCTTCTGGCCATTGGCGAAGACGCCGGCAGCGCCTATGTGCGCGCGGCGGCGCGCGACGCCGCCGGCGAGCCGGTCGCCTCTCCGGGCGCGTTGGCCCTGCACGGCTACATGGACGCCGCGGCGCCCGTGTTATTGAACCTTCGCATTACGCCGCAACTGGTGAATGCGGTCAGCATGGCGCTTGCCACGCAGCCTTCCACGCGGCAGATTGGCGGCTATATCCGCATGGCGTACGGCCTGCTGGGCGACGAAATGGCGGTCAGCCTGCGCGGCATGAAAACCGACAAAATACCGGACGCCATCATCGCCGCGACCCTTAAAAATGCGGCGACGGTGCCGAACCTGCTCAAGATGCTGGCAAACATAGAAGCGCCCACCTACCAGCATGAAGAAACGGACGTTTATGTTTACGAGGATAATGGCCTCGAAATTCACGTGGCGGTGGCGGGCGATGTGCTCGTGGTTGCGCCGGGCGGCGATGATTTGAAAGCCGCTCTCGA
>DSBB01000515.1 GCA_011046175.1 Candidatus Hydrogenedentota bacterium
CTGTGACCGCCGGCGCGGATCGCGCCGGCGGTCACAGATGAAGAGCCCTTTCCTGAATCGGAAATTATTGAAGAGGAGGAACCGGCTGTCATGCTGGAGCCGCCCGCCACGGAAGACATCATTTTGCTGCCGCAACCCCGCATGGCGCGTTTTGAACCGGGCATGTATGCTTCGGACAAACTGACGCCGCAGGAAATATTGCGTCTGGAAGCCGTGCCGCACGAACAGGGATACATCCTTTCCATAACGCCCGAAGCCATTCGCATGACGGCGCGCGACGCCGCGGGATTGTTTTATGCCCGCCAGACGCTGGAACAATTGCGGCGCCAGTTCGCGAACACGGGCAAACTGCCTGTGGCGCATATAGAGGACTGGCCGGATTTTCCGAACCGGGGCGCCATGCTCGATGTAGCGCGGGATAAAGTGCCCACCATGGAGACCCTGTTTGATTATGTGGATATGTTCGCCTCGCTGAAATTCAATCAACTGCAACTGTACACGGAACACACCTTCGCCTATCCCGGTCATGGGGTTGTCTGGCAAAACGCCTCGCCCATGACGCCGGAACAGATTCGCGAATTGGACGCCTATTGCCGGGAACGGCACATTGAACTGGTTCCCAATCAGAATTCTTTCGGTCACATGGGGCGCTGGCTGCAACATGACGCCTACAAGCATCTTGCCGAAATACCGGGCGGCGCCGACCTGTGCCCGACGCATCCCGGCAGTATTGGGTTGCTTCGCGATATGTATGACAGCCTGCTGCCCAACTTCAGCAGCGGCCAGGTCAATGTGGGTTGCGACGAGACCTTCTCGCTCGGCAAGGGCGGCAGCAAGGCCGATGTGGAACGCATCGGCAAAGGCAGGGTATACCTCAATTTTCTCAAACAGATTCACGGGCTGGCGCGCGAACACGGCAAGGTGATGCAGTTCTGGGGCGACATCATCCTTGAACATCCGGAACTGATTCCTGAACTGCCCGATAATATCATCGCCATGGAATGGGGATACGAAGCGAACCATCCCTTTGCCGCGCGCGGGAGTAAATTTGCCGCGTCAGGCGTCCCCTTCTATGTGTGCCCGGGCACGTCCAGCTGGAACTCGCTGCTGAGCCGCACCAACAACGCGCTGGAAAACCTGCGGCTTGCGGCGCGCAACGGACTCGATAACGGCGCCATTGGTTATCTGGTCACCGACTGGGGTGACAGCGGCCACTGGCAGTTCAAGCCAATTTCATTTGTTCCCTTTGCCTGGGGCGCGGCGCTTTGCTGGGCGTATGACGCCAACGTAGACCTTAATCTTGCCAAGGCGGTGGACACTCATGTGTTCCGCGATTGTGCCGGGGTGATGGCGCAGGCGGCGATGGACTTGGGCGCAGCTCATGCGCGCACAGGTGTT
This sequence comes from Candidatus Hydrogenedentota bacterium, assembly GCA_011046175.1. Taxonomy (GTDB): domain Bacteria; phylum Hydrogenedentota; class Hydrogenedentia; order Hydrogenedentales; family CAITNO01; genus SLFT01. The sequence continues at coordinate 1,399 of DSBB01000515.1, forward strand.
ATGCGCGGCAACTCCACGGTATACTACGGCCTGCTCATGCACGCCTTGCAGGGCAGCCCCGCCACCGGTTACCTCAAGGGCATGACCTTGTACGGGCTGCGCGCCTGCCGCGCGCAACTCGAGGAAGCGCTGGAGCGCATGTCCCGTGCGCAGATGAATCGGGACGATGCGGAACTGATACTGGCGGAGTTCGAGATGAATGCGTGCATGGCGTTGTTTGCGGTGCGTCTGGGCGAGGAGCGCCTGAAGGCGGGCGGCGTCGGTACGGCGCAACTGCCCGCTGATGCGCGCGCCCTTCTGTCAGGAGAACTTGATCAGATAATTACGGAGTACAAAACGCTTTGGTTGGCGCGCAACCGTCCCGGCGGACTGGGCGACAGCGTGGCGCGGCTTGAAACCGTTCTGCGGCTTTTGTCGCGATAGTCGGTTGCAGATTGGTACGATAGTGTCCCTGCGTCCTGAAGCCAAGAGCAAAGACAAGAAGTTTTTATCTGCCAGACAACGCACACCGTCCTTCCCGCGAAAGCAGGAATCCAGTGACACAGTGTATGAACCGGTGAGAGTTTGTGGATTCCCGCCTTTGCGGGAATGACGGGGAACGTTGTGCTGTCTGCCTGGTTCTGGGTTGTGGGCAAGCCTGCGTTAAAATAGTACACTCTTTTCTTAGGAGATGTTTCATGCATATATTTATTATGGGCGGCGGACGCGTCGGATTTCATCTTGCGCAGCTGTTGTCCGAAGAGGAATATGAAATAACCGTGATCGAAAGCGATCAGGAACGCCAGGAGCAAATAGACCTGACGCTGAACGCGCGCGTGATACAAGGCGACGGCGCGTCGCCGCTGTTGCTGCAATCGCTTGGCATAGAAAACGCCTACTTGTTCATTGCCTGCGCTGGTAGCGACGAAACCAATCTTATCGCCGCCGCCGCCGCCAAGGCGCTGGGCGCGAAAAAAGTGATTGCCCGGGTGGAACAACGGTCTTTCATGGAAGTAAGTTTTCTGTACGAGGGCTTTCTCGGGGTGGACTACATGCTTAGTCCCGACGCGCTGGTGGCGCAGGAGATTGTCAACTATATCGTTTATCCAGGCGTATTGGCGGCTGAGGACTTCGCGCGCGGGCGCATACAACTGCGTCAGGTGCAGGTGAGCGCGGACGCGCGCGCGGCGGGCAAACTGTTGCGCGACGTGGTGCTGCCGGGCAGGGGGGTGCTGGTGGGCGTGGTCGAGCGGCAGGACAAGACGATTATTCCGCGCGGGGATTTCCGCGTCATGAAGGGCGACAAAGTCACCTTGCTTGGAAAACGCGACGGCATGGCGGAAGCCCTCCATGATTTCCAGGGTGAGGAGCCGCGCATGCAGCGCATTGCCGTCATGGGCGGGGGCGCCATCGGACATTGGATCGCAAAGTCGCTCGAGGGCAAGGTCAAGTCGGTAAAGCTGTTGGAGCTCAGACGGCGAAAAGCGGAACAGCTTGCGGAGCAGTTCACGGGAAACAACGTCAGCATCATTTGCCGGGACGCCACATCGCGGGAATCGCTCGAGCAGGAGGGAATTGACGCCTATGACATTTTCATTGCCACCACGGAGGACGATGAACGGAATATTGTGGCCAGTGTGCTTGCCCGTGAAGTGGGCGTGAAAACTGTTGCCGCAGTAATTCACCATCCCGATTTCGCGCCGCTCGTGGAAAAGCTCGACATAAACATGGCGGTTACCCCGCGCAGCGCCGTCGCTAACAGTATTTTGAGAATCGTGCGGCAGCAGCTGGTGACCGCGTCCACCATATTGGGCGAAGGCGAAGCGGAGGTTCTGGAGTTCAATGTCAGCGACAAATGCCCGGGGCTTGGGCGTCCTCTCACCGAAATCAGCCGGGAACTGCCCCGCGACGCCATTATCGCCACCATTGCCCGAAAAGACGAGGTCATCGTGCCCGGCGGCACGGACACTATCGAACCGAACGACGCGGTGGTGGTCATTACGAAAGCGGAAGCGCGTGACGCGGCGCAACTGTATTTGCAGGGTGAGAACAACCGATGAACCATCTGGCCGTAATCAAGAATCTGGGCCTTTTCAGCATGGCCCTCTGTGTCCTGTATTTGCCGTCACTATGCTGGGCGTTGTGGTTTTGGGAGACGGAGATGCTGGCGGCGTTTTTTCAAAGCGCGGCGGTGGTGCTTTTCATCGGCGGATTGATGTTGGTGGTGGGCCGTCGCGCGCGCAGCAGGTTGCTTAATCGTGAAACCCTGGCGCTCGTGGGTGTTGGCTGGCTGGTTATCGCCGCCTACGGCGCGCTGCCCTTTGTGTTTTCCGGAACCCTTTCTTTTGTAGACGCGTACTTTGAATCCATGTCGGGGTTTACCACGACCGGCGCGACAGTTCTCACCGACATTGAAGCGACGCCGAAGAGCCTGCTGTTCTGGCGCAGTTTCACCCATTGGCTGGGCGGATTGGGCATCATCCTGCTGATTATCATAGTGCTGCCTTTTCTCGGCGCGGGCGGCAAGCTGTTGTATCGCTCGGAAGTGCCCGGACTCGACAAACAGGGGCTGCGCCCCCGCATCAAGGATTCCGCATTAATCCTTTTCAAAATTTACGCGGCGTTGACCGTTCTAATGACTTTGCTCCTGACTCTTGCCGGTATGGATTTGTTTGAGGCGTTTTGCCACACCTTTGGCACGCTTGCCACGGGCGGCTTTTCAACGCGAAACGCAAGCATTGCCGCTTATGACAGCGTCATTATTGAAGCGATTATTGTCGTATTTATGATTATTGCAGGCACCAGTTTCGGATTGTTGTATTGCCTGTCGCAGAAAGACTGGCGAAAAATTTTGGGCAATTCAGAATGGCGTCTTTATATGGCCATATTGGGAATATCCGCCGCGCTGATTGCCGCAAACCTTTTGGGCATGCAGGGGACATTGGCGGTCGTGGAAACGGATGGGCATGCAACGCATATATCCAGCGTGTTTACTTCAGTGCGCATGGCCGTGTTCCAAACCGTGTCCATCATGACCACCACCGGTTATTGTACGGCTGATTTTGACGCATGGCCTTATTTTTCCCGTTCGCTGATGGTGCTGCTGATGTTTATAGGCGCAAGTTCAGGATCAACCGGCGGGGGATTAAAGGTGGTGCGTATTATGATTCTCGGGAAACTGATACGCCACCATCTGGAGCGCACCTTCCGGCCAAAACATATCCGGGTGATGCGTGTTGACCGGATGACTGTCAATGAAGAAGTACAGCGCTCCGTGCTTTCCTATTTTTTGATCTATATTGCCGTGGCGGGATTAAGCGTGGTTTATCTTTCCGGGCTGGGCCTGCCCGCGGAAACCTCGTTTACATCGGTCGTTGCCACATTGAACAATATCGGCCCCGGTCTGGAACTTGTGGGCGCGGTCGAGAACTATGCCTTTATTCCTGTGCCGGGGAAAATCCTGCTTTCCCTGCTCATGGCAATGGGACGCCTCGAGCTTTACGCGATATGCGTTTTATTCGTTCCCTCCTTCTGGCGCCGCGCCTGATGTGAAAAAAGGGGCAACCACTTACGATATGGTTGCCCGCGGTTTCTGTTTGGGTGGATTTTGTTATTTTCGGTCGAGCATCAGGTCCAGGTCTTCAAGCAATCCTTGCAGGTCTTCCTCATGTTCCACTTCATCGTTCAGTATCTGCAAGGCCAGTTCATACGTCACGGGGTCGGCGTCGCGTGTTTTCTTCATCAAGGCGTCATACACGGTGATGGCGCATTGTTCGCCTTTGATGTTCTGCTCAAGCAACGTGCGCACATAGGGGTCTTCCGGCGCGTCATACCCGCAGTTGGTGTGATCGTACCATCCCTTGGGCGTCAGCACCGGATCGCCGCCCAGCTGGATGATGCGGTTCGCGACCATGTCCGCGTGACGCATTTCGTCTGCGGCATGTTGCAACAGCTCTGCAATTACCCCGTCCTTCATGGGCCCCTTGGCCAGTTTTGCGCCAAGCCAATACTGGTAATGAGCAAGCCATTCATCCGCGAATGCCTTGTTTAACAGCCCGACGAGTTCATCCACATCCATACCGACAATAGAACGTCCTTTTGTTCCCATAGGTGTACCTCCTGTATGTTGCAATGGTGTTTTTGCGCCTGGAAACACCGGCGCTCCGGTTCATTGTAACACACCGGCCCGCATATCCGCATCCAATTGCAAATACTCCGCCGGAGATTGTATTTATCAGTTGAAGAACGCTTCGTTGTTTTCCACTGTTTCCGGGGCGTACAGGCGCATCTCGTAAAATCGGCAGATGTTGTCAAAGGAGCCGAAACCCACGCGCCCCAGACCGAAATGCGTGTCGGCGGCCTCCATAATCGGCGTTTCCATGTCGTTGAAAAATACGCGTATTTTGCCGTTATCACATGTGCGTTCAATGCGAACACGGTGGCGTATGGCTACGCCCCAGTCAACGCCTTTTGTGGTTTGTTCGGCGATGTTGGCGCGTGGCGCGCCGTTCACAAGAAAGATGTTATGGGCGTTCGGGTCCGCGGCGGAGGCGATATGGACATAATAAAAATGCGAGGGGTTCTCGGCATTGAAAAAGAAACAGAC
>DSBB01000516.1 GCA_011046175.1 Candidatus Hydrogenedentota bacterium
CCATGTTGATAGCGCAGGCGGTGTCGCAGACCCCCGCCATTTTCGGCATGTTGGTGGCCTTAATCCTCATGCTTGCCGCCGAAGTGCCCATGAATATCATTGGCTTTGCGATCACCTTGGGCGCGGGCATTTCCGCTGGATTCGGCGGCATCGGCCCGGGCATTGGCAGCGGCATGGTGGGCGATTACGCATGCCAGGCGACGGCGGCCAAACCCCGCTTGGATGCGCTGATTCTGCGCACCATGCTCATCGGCCAGGCTGTTTCGCAGTCCACGGCCATCTACGCGTTAATTATTGGACTGTTATTGTTGTTCGTTATCTGATCCGGCAGACGCGCCGGTATTGTTTCGGTTATACGGCGCGCCGCAATTGCGGCGTTGCAATAGAGTAAACGGAGAAAGGATTACAGGCAAATGGATACTTCGACGATTATGTCGCTGATGAACGCTTTGGCGTCACAGACGGCGGACACCGCCGCGGCGGGTCTCACTCCTGAGGCGGTGATTCGCGCGGGCGCGCTTATCGGCGCGGGAATTTGCATGGGCTTTGGCGCTATCGGGCCGGGCGTGGGCGAAGGATTTGCCGCCGGGAAGGCCTGCGAAGCCATTGGACGGAACCCCGCCGAGGCGGGCCTGTTGACGCGCACCATGCTTATCGGGCAGGCCGTGTCAGAGTCCACCGGCATTTATTCACTGGTGATTGCGTTGCTGATGTTGTTCGTGGTTGGCGGTTGAGCCCCGTATTTAAGCATCTGCACATGCCCGAGCGGGTGAAACACAATGATGCAATAGGAAAAGGCTCCTATGGTTGATCTCAATTTTACGCTGGTCGTCCAGCTGCTCATGTTCCTTGGCTTTCTCTGGGTCATGGAGCGATGGGTGTTGCGTCCGTTGTTGAAGACAATGGACGAGCGCCATCGCGGCATGGCCGAGGACAAGGAACAGGCGCAGGCAGACGAGGAAACGGCGGAAACGCTTGAAAATCAATACGCCGCCGAGCTGGCCGCGGCGCATCAGAAGGCGCATCAAAAAATTTCTGAATCGCTGCGGGCGGTGCAGGAGCGTCATATGGCGGAACGCAATTCCTTGCGTGAAAGTCAACAGGCGGAGATCGCCGTCGTACAAGAAGAAGCGGAACGGGCCATCGAGCAACAGCGCGACCGTTTTCCCGAGTTAAGCAGCGCCATTGCGCAGGCCATGATGCGCCGGCTGGGACTGGGAGGTGACGCGTCGTGAATGCTGAAACCAAAAAATTTCTTAAGCTTTATTTCGGCGTTGCAATTGGCGTTTGGCTGGTGTTCGCGTTTACCTTGGGTCCCGGCGACCTGAGCTGTGACTACCGGCGCGAATATAAGGAAGACCATGACCGTTATCTCCAGATAATCAAAAGCGAACCTTATAAACGATACGTGCAGCGTCCTCATCTGAATCAACCCGGCTCCGAAGGCGTTCCCGCCGACTTTGCCGACCAGATTGCTTTTGTTGAGGAATATGAAAGCCGTGACGAGTTCCGTCGGGAAAAACTGCGCAGCACCTTTTATACGGTATTTTTCCAGTTTTTTAACGCCGGTCTTGTAATCTGGCTGGTTTGGCGTCTGGGCCGCAAACCCGTGTTGAAAATTCTGGACAACCAGATTCACGGTTTGCGTGATAAGATTTCGGCGGTGCGAAACGCCCGCGAGGCCGCCGCCGAACGCAGGCGCGCGGCCGCGGCAAAGCTCGAGCACGTGGCCGATGAGGACCATCGGATATTGGCAGAGGCGCAGGAGCGGCTGGAACGGGAGAAATCCGATCTGGAAGAGCAACAACAACAACGCATAGCAATTATGAAGCGTGAATTGGAAGACCGCAAGGCTGAGGAAGCCCATGCTGCGATAATGGCGATTAAGGCGGAATTGGTAAACGACGCTGTGAGCGAATTGCTGCAACGCTATCAGCAAGCAGACAATGAATTGTTGCAGGCCAAACTGGTGGACGCGTTCACGGCGGATTTGGAGAAGCAACTCTCATGAAGAATTATTTAATCGACGAACGATACGCCAAGGCGTTATGCAGCGCCCTTGAAGATGCGGAACTGGATGAGATATGCGATACGCTGGCGGCGGCGGCGGATTTGTACGAATCCTCCGAGGCGCTGCGCAATGTTTTAAGCAGTCCTGCGATTGAACTTGACAAGCGGCGCGACGTGTTGCGGCAAGTATTGACCGGCGCCGCACTTGATGAGCGTGTTCAGCGGCTCGTGGAAGTGTTGCTCGCCCGCGGGCGCATCGCCATTTTGCCTGATGTGGCCACGGTTTTCAGGATGTTGGCGGATGCGCGGTTAAACCGTACGCGCGCAAACGTAACTACGGCAAAAGAAACAACCGCCGAGCAGGAAGAACGCCTGAAGCAGGCGTTGCAAGCATGGTCGGGCAAGGATGTCAAAATAGAACGGGATGTGAATCCCGACATTTTGGGCGGCGTCGTTGCGCGAGTCGGCGGCACTGTAATAGATGGAAGTGTGCGCACCCGCATTGAACAGTTGCGCGAATATGCGCTTGCATATGACATTCGCGCGCAGGACGCGTCTTAGCGGGCGCGATTTGATGATTAGGCGCGATTTTAATCGCTCAGGAGTGACTTTATGAAGATTCAGGCAACAGAGATTACGGAAATCATCAAACGGCAGATAGCCGACTTTGAAACGTCCGTGGAAATCGCCGAGGTAGGCACGGTTATTCAGTCCGGCGACGGCATTGCGCGCATTTTCGGCCTCGAGAAGGCGATGGCCAGCGAACTGCTCGAGTTTCCCCATGGCGTGCGCGGCATGGTGCTCAACCTTGAAGAAGACAACGTCGGCGCGGTGCTTTTCGGCGAATACGAAAAGATCATGGAAGGGGATACGGTTAAGCGCACCGGCCGCATCGCTTCGGTGCCCGTGGGCGAAGCGCTCATCGGGCGCGTGGTGGATGCGCTGGGTCAGCCTGTGGACGGACGGGGCCCCATCGAAACCAAAGAATTTTATCCGGTGGAGAGAATTGCTCCCGGTATTGTGGCGCGGCAGCCCGTGAAAGAGCCGCTGCAGACCGGCCTCAAGGCCATTGACTCCATGACGCCCATAGGACGCGGGCAGCGCGAGTTGATCATTGGCGACCGCCAGACCGGCAAGACAGCGCTCGCCCTCGACACCATTATCAACCAGAAGGGCAACGGCGTTATCTGCATTTATGTTGCCATAGGCCAGAAGCGCTCGACGGTGGCGCGGGTGGTGCAGGAGCTGACCGAAAACGGCGCGATGGAATACACCATTGTGGTGAGCGCATCCGCGTCCGAAGCGGCGCCGCTTCAATATATCGCGCCGTACGCCGGCACGGCCATGGGCGAATATTTTCGCGACAAGGGCAAACACGCGCTGCTGGTGTACGACGACTTGTCCAAGCATGCACAGGCATACCGCCAGGTATCGCTGCTGCTGCGCCGTCCGCCCGGACGCGAGGCATATCCCGGCGACGTGTTCTACCTGCATTCGCGCCTGCTTGAACGCGCCGCGAAAATGAGCGATGAGCACGGCGGCGGCAGTTTGACGTCCTTGCCAATCATTGAAACGCAGGCGGGCGACGTGTCAGCGTACATTCCAACCAATGTGATTTCCATTACGGACGGTCAGATTTTCTTGGAATCGAACTTGTTCTATTCAGGCGTGCGTCCCGCCATCAACGCCGGTATCAGCGTGTCCCGCGTGGGCGGCAACGCGCAGATCAAGGCCATGAAGAAGGTGGCGGGTTCGTTGCGGCTTGATCTCGCCCAATACCGTGAATTGGAGGCGTTTGCCCAGTTTGGCAGCGACCTTGACAAGGCGACGCAGGCGCAGTTGAACCGGGGCGCGCGGCTGGTGGAAACGCTGAAACAGGACCAGTACAAACCAATTCCCGTGGTGAAACAGGTGCTGATTATCTATGCGGCCACGCAGGGCTACATGGACAAGGTAGCCATCGCCAATGTGCGCCGGTATGAAAATGATTTGATGGCGCATCTTGACACCAGCGCGGCGGACCTGCTTAAGGATCTCGAGCAACGCGGCGAGATGGATGACGACATGTCCAAGCGGGTTAATGAAATGCTTAAGAAGTTTACTGATGAATTCCTGCTCCGGCAGAAAGCGGAAGCGTCCCAATAAAACAGGCCGCCCAACTGAAACGAGAGAGTATGGCAGGATTACGCGACATAAAACGACGCATTAACAGCGTCAAGAGCACACAAAAAATCACGCGCGCCATGAAAATGGTGGCGGCTTCCAAGCTGCGGCGCGCGCAAGAGGCCATTCTGCGCGCCAGACCGTACGCTTTCGAGATGCGGCAACTGGTCAACAACATCGCGGCGCGCGCCGACGACATGACCCATCCGCTGTTGCGCGCCGGAAACGGCGGGAAAGTCGGCATTGTGGTGGTAACGTCCGACCGCGGCCTTTGCGGCGGCTTCAATGCCAACGTTATTCACGGCCTGTTGCGCGTCATCAACAGCCGGTTTGCCGACCGCGAGGTGGAAATCACCATTGTCGGGAGGAAGGGTGTGGAACTGCTCAAGCGCCGCGCGCTGAATGTGCGCGCCACGTTTGTCGGCATACACGACGGACCGGTCATGCGCGCCGCCGCCCATATTATTGACGACATTGTTGAAGATTTCAAACTTGGCGGCACCGATGAGGTTTACTGCGTTTACAATGAATTCAAGTCGGCGGTGCAACAATCCGTCACTGTTGAACGCTTGTTGCCGTTTGCGCCGGAAAAATCCGAAACAGCCGACGGGGACGAGGCAAGCGCCGAAAACGCCGAAGGGCAGACAACGCAGGCGTTGGATTATATTTATGAGCCGGATCAGGAGGAGGTTTTTGAACGCCTGCTGGTGCGGCATATCCGCATACAGATGCACCGTATTTTGTTCGAGTCCGCCGCCAGCGAACATGGCGCGCGCATGACGGCGATGGACGCCGCCACGCGCAACGCGGGCGAAGTGATAGGCCGCCTGACACTCAAATATAACCGGGCGCGTCAGGATGCCATTACCAAGGAATTGATAGAAGTGGTCAGCGGCGCGGAAGCGCTCTAAACAACTGCGCTTTCAGCGCGAACATAAGGATGCGCGGGCGCATCGAGCGCCCCACTGGAGGAGAACATGAACACAGGTCGTGTTACACAGGTTATCGGACCCGTAGTAGACGTTAAATTCGACTCGGGCGAATTGCCGCCGATATATGCCGCACTCGAGATAGATCGCGGCGATAAGGGCGCGTTGATTTGCGAAGTGGCGCTGCACCTCGGCGAAAACGCCGTGCGTACCGTTGCCATGGACAGCACGGATGGACTGGTGCGCGGCATTGAGGCCAAGGACACCGGCTCGTTCATCACCACGCCCGTCGGTGACGCCGTGCTGGGGCGCATCATCAATGTCATTGGCGAGCCGGTGGATGAACTCGGTCCTGTCAACACAGAAACACGCTGGCCGATCCACCGTCCCGCGCCGAACTTTGACGAACTCGAAACGCAGACCGAAATGTTCGAGACCGGACTGAAGGTCATTGACCTGCTTGCCCCCTATTCCAAGGGCGGCAAGACCGGCCTTTTCGGCGGCGCAGGCGTGGGCAAGACCGTGCTCATTATGGAGCTTATCAACAACGTGGCGCAGCAGCACGGCGGCTATTCCGTATTCTCGGGCGTTGGCGAGCGTACCCGCGAAGGCAACGACCTGTGGCTGGAGATGAAAGAGTCCGGCGTGCTTAACAAGACCGCCCTCGTTTACGGGCAGATGACTGAGCCGCCCGGCGCGCGCGCGCGCGTGGGGCTTACCGGCCTCACTGTCGCCGAGTATTTCCGTGAGGAGATGGGCCAGGACGTGCTGCTGTTCATTGACAACATATTCCGTTTCACCCAGGCAGGCTCCGAGGTGTCCGCGTTGCTCGGGCGCATGCCCAGCGCCGTGGGCTACCAGCCCACGCTGGCCACGGA
>DSBB01000264.1 GCA_011046175.1 Candidatus Hydrogenedentota bacterium
TGCGGTACTCCGCTACCCTGGGTATGCCAACCACCCAATACCTGCCTACCCCAACGGGGTTGCGTACGTGCAGACGCAACCCCGTTGGGGTAAACCACAGGGGGAGGGACGTCGTGAACACCCAGGGTAGCGGAGTACCGCAACCCTGGGCTGTGATATGGAATCCCGTTGGGATTCTGAATGCAAAAGGATGTCTTTCGTTTTTTCATTTTAATAACTGTAATTTGCGGGTAATGACAAGCGTTGGATTTGGGGACGCAATCGCTCTTAACGTTAAAGCTCCTGATTTCAACTGGTATGGCTTATTATCCGGCCTGGGGGCATGGGGTTCAAGTTTGTGCCAAGCGGTTTTCCCCCCATAACCAGAATACTGCGCCCCATGCCATTGGTATCAAAACAATCCCTTCACCTTGCCGGTATGGACATCCACGTCAATGCCGCGGAATGCCGGGTCGGAGGCCATGCCGGGCATGAGCTTGATGTCGCCTGCGACGGGCACGATGAGCTCGGCGCCGCGATATACCAGCACGTCGCGCACGGGCAGGACCCAGTCGCGGGGACGGCCTTTGAGCGCGGGGTCGTGGGACAGGCTGAGGTGGGTCTTCACCATGCAGACGCCATACTTGCTTAATTCGGGGTCGCCCTGCAAGGCGAGGAGTTTTTGTTCGCACGTCGCGGTGTAGGTGACGCCGTCGGCGCCGTATACTTCGGTGGCGATGCGCGCGATTTTGTCTTTAATGGGCACATCCTCTTCGTAGAGGAAGCGCATCCGGGCCGGTTTTTCGCAGGCGTCCACGACGATCTCGGCGAGTTCTCGGGCGCCTTCGCCGCCCTTTTCCCAATGGCGGGATTCCGCGACGGGCGTTTTCAGGGCTTTCGCGGCGCTTCGCACCAGCGCTATCTCCTCTTCGTCGTCCGTGGAAAAATGGTTGACGCACACCACGGGGTTGACCAGGCTCTTCTTGATGGTTTCGAGATGGGCCACCAGATTTTCAAGTCCCTTTTCCACCAGTTTCGGGTTGGGTTCGAGGTAAACGGGATCAAGGGGTTTCCCCGGCGCCACGGGCGGGCCGCCGCCGTGCATCTTGAGGGCGCGTATGGTGGCGACCAGCACCGAGCAGTTCGGCGTCAGCCCGCCGGCCCGGCATTTCAGGTTCCAGAATTTCTCGAAACCGATGTCCGCGCCGAACCCGCTCTCGGTCACCAGATAATCCGCGAGCCGCAGCCCGAGTTTGTCGGCCACCACGGACGAATGGCCGATGCTGATGTTGGCGAAAGGCCCGGCATGCACCAGCACGGGCTGCCCTTCGATGGTCTGCATCAGGTTCGGGTTGATGGCGCGGTACATGAGCGCGGTCATGGCGCCGTCCACTTCGAGGTCGGCGGTGGTGACGGGGTTGCCGGACTTGTCAAAGGCGACCACAATCTTCGCCATGCGCCGTCGCAGGTCTTCCAGACTGGTCGCCACGGCGAGTATGGACATGACCTCGGAAGAGACGGTGATTTGGAAGCCGCTGCGCATCATGAATCCGTCCATCTTCGAGCCGACGCCGATGATGATGTCGCGCAACGCCTGCGCCGCGAAGTCAATGGTCCAGCTGATGGCGATGTTGCGCGGGTCAATGTTCAGGCGTCGCAGTTTCTTCTTCTCCAGCAATGCGTCGCCGTAGTTGAACTCGTGCTGCAACCGCGAGGTCAGCGCGACCATGGCGAGGTTGTGCGCGTTGTTGATGCTGTCAATGTCGCCGGTAAGGCCGAGGCTGAAATCGGAGAGCGGGATGCACTGGCTCAGGCCGCCGCCCGCGGCGGAACCCTTGATGTTGAAGGTGGGCCCGCCGGAAGGCTGGCGTATGGCGCCCATGGCGCGTTTTCCCAACGCGCCCAGTCCCTGCACCAGCCCCATGGTGGTGGTTGATTTGCCCTCGCCCAGCGGCGTGGGCGTGATCGCCGTAATTTCCACATACTTCCCGTTCGGCTTGTCCTGCAGCCGGTTGAGGATGCGGATGAAATCCAGCTTCGCCACATGATGACCGTAAGGCAGCAGTTCAACCTGTTCGAGCCCCATTTCTTCGGCCAGCTGATACACCGTTTTCATGGTGTCTTCCGCCGCCGCGGCAATCTCCCAATCTTTCATGCGAAGCGGATTGAAATTTTTTTTGGCCATCGTTTTTTTCCTGTTGTCGTCGGGATGCATGCCCCCTCCGCGCCGCCGGCGCCGGATACGCCGATTCCCGCATCAGACGCTTCAGTCTGGACAAACGCGCCTTCAGCCGGGCAAAAACGGATGCTGAACTCGCCCTGCGCGTCTAATAGCATAATGCAGGGGGAACTTCAAATCAATTTGCGTCCGCCGAACGTAACTGTCTACGCTTCTTCCGGGCGAAGTCCCGGACAAAGCGTAGTACCTTATCGGCCAGAAACCGCGGTCAAGAAAAAGAAGTTGGGTATGTTGTTCACGCTTCAGCGTGCGGCAGTAGTACACAAACTCTGAGTCATACACGCAACCCCGCGCGCTGAAGCGTGAACAACATACAAAGAGAATAGTCAAATCTGGGTTGCGGGCAAAGCCCGTCTTAGAAGTTGTGAGGGGTTATAAAGCGTTGCGGGTTCCTTGACTATTGCGTCATCAGTTTGCTACACTTTCGCCATTGAAGCGTCGGTTTCGGCGTTTCCGAGCAAGCAGGAAGTTATTCCTCACCTTGCGGCGGCGTTTGCCTGCCTGCCTGGTTATCGTAATGACAAGGTTGCGCGCGCCCTTATGGGGCGTCGTATGTTGTTTGTTTCCGCGGCAAAAGGCAAGAGCCTCTTGTCGCGGTTTTTTGTTGTGGTGCGGCCGACAACATGTGCCGCACTGTTGTGTCGGCCTGCGCCGCGGGCCGATAGTGTTTTTGTTTTGGCCGACAGGCGGCCGGCAGGAGAATACACCCATCGCAAAGCTAAAGAAGGAGGATCTGGTACGTGTTAATGACCAGATCAGGGCACGCCAGGTGCGCGTAATAGACGAAGCAGGCGTGCAACTAGGTATTATGAGTCCGCGCGACGCGCTGCGCGAGGCTGAAGATCGCGGTTATGATCTGGTGGAGGTGGCGCCGAAGGCCACGCCGCCCGTATGCCGGATTATGGACTACGGGAAGTACCGATACGAACAAAAACGGCGCGCCCGGGAATCCCGCAAGCATCAACACGCCGACGCGGTGAAAGAGATCAAATACCGCCCCAAGATTGACAAGCATGATTTTGACACGAAAACCAATCATGTGCGTCAGTTTCTGGAAGAGGGCAACAAGGTGCGGATTACCATCATGTTTCGCGGCCGCGAAATGGCGCACCCCGAGTTCGGCCGTGAAATAATTGGACGCGTGATTGAGGCGACGGCGGACTTGTGCGGCGGCGAGAATACGGCGAGCCTTGCCAAAATGGAAGGCCGCAACATGTCGCTGATGTTGACGCCGACCAAACAGCATTAAGTTCCTTGTCGCAAAGGACGGTTTTTTTACGCGCTTTTTCGGCAGTAAGGCGCGTGTAGTGTTTTTTTGATCCCAAAGATGCGGCGGCTGCCCAAACGCACAGGCGTCTTGAAGTCGCCCGCAATGTTTTTACAGGAGATTTTATTTATGCCCAAACTCAAGACGAATCGCGGCGCGGCCAAACGGTTCCGCCGAACAAAGAACGGGGCGTTCAAAAGGCAAAAGGCCTACGCGCGGCACTTGAAAGCGTCCAAAAGCCCGAAACGCCTGCGCAATCTGCGCCAGGCCACGCTCGCGTCGCCGGAAGAAGAGCCCCGTCTCAAGAAACTGATGCCTTACAGCTAGTCAGGCGCCGCCATGTTTGAATGTCGGTTTCCCCGACGGCGAGGCTGCCGCCAACCGGCCGCCTTTGCAATTGAATACTTCAAGTCGTGGGTAGCGCCCACACCATCGAATAAGGAACCTTGTTATGCCACGCGCAACAAATAATCCGGCGTCAAGACAACGCCGCAAGAAAATGATAAAACTCGCTTCCGGTTATCGCGGAAGCCGACACCGTCTGATTAAAACCGCGCAGCAGGCCGTGGAACACAGCGCCCAATACGCCTATCGCGACCGTAAAAACCGCAAGCGCGAATTCCGGCGCCTGTGGATTGCCCGCATCAACGCGGGCGCGCGCGCCAACGGCCTCACGTACAACCGCTTCATGGAAGGTCTCCGCAAAGCGGAAGTCGGTCTTGACCGCAAGGTGCTGGCGGAGCTTGCCGTGAACAATGCCGATGCTTTTGCGCGTCTCGTTGAGTTGGCCAAGTCAACGCTGGCGGCGGTGTAATCATGCGCATTGTTCCCGCGGTTGATATTCGCGGCGGCCTCTGCGTCAACCTCGTTCAAGGGGATTATGCGCAGGAAACGGTGTTTTCCGAAGACCCCGTTGACCAGGCGCGTCTGTGGTGGCGGGCGCTGAAGAAGTCGCTTCCCGAGGCGGATTTCGGCGAGGCCATTGTCCACATCGTGGATTTGGACGGCGCCAAGAGCGGGCGTTGTTGCGTTTTGCCGCAGCTGCGCCGGCTTGCCGACATGGGAATACGCTACGAAGTGGGGGGCGGCATCCGCGCGATGGAAACCGTCGAGCAGGTGATTGGCGCCGGCGCGCAGCGGGTGATTCTCGGCACGGCGGCGCACCGAGAGCCCGCGCTGCTCGAGGCGGCCTGCGCCCGATGGCCGGGTCAAATCGTTGTTGGCATTGACGCGCGCAACGGTTTTGTGGCGTTGAACGGATGGCTCGAGGACACCGAAAGCGAAGCGCTTTCCTTCGCCCGCGATGTGGCGGCGGCGGGCGCGGCGCGCATCATATACACCGACATATTGAGCGACGGCATGCTGGGCGGGCCGAATATAGAAACGACGGGCGCGCTTGCGCGGGCGGTGGGGATACCGGTTACCATATCGGGCGGCGTGGCGTCGCTGGACGACATACACAACGCCCGTTTATTGAGCCGTTACGGCGTGGATGAGATTATTATCGGTCGCGCCTTGTATGTGCGCCAGTTCACGGTGGCGCAGGCGGTGGCGGCCGCAAGAGAAAGGTTATGACCATAGGCATAGAACGAGTGACTATTATCGGCGTCGGCCTTTTGGGCGCGTCGCTGGGGCTTGCCCTGAAGAAGCGCGCCCTTGCGAAACACATAACCGGTGTGGGGCGCAGGCATGAATCACTCGATACCGCGCTGCGTCGCGGCGCCATTGACTGCGCCTCCCTTGACGTGCGCGAAGCCGTTTCCAAGGCCGATATGGTTGTAATCTCCACCCCCGCGGGGCGCGTCGCTTCCATTCTCGACGCCGTGTTAAGCGCGGCTCCCGCGAACGCCGTATTGTTCGATGTGGCAAGCGTGAAGAAAGGCATTTGCGACCATGCCCGCGCCCGGTGCCCCAAACCGCGCCGTTTCGTCGGGTGCCATCCCATGACGGGCAACGAAAAATACGGCCCCGAACACGGCGGGCCGGATTTTTACGAAGGCGGCGTATGCCTGATCGAGCGGGCCGACGACATAGACGCCGAAGCGCGCGAAAAAGTGCGCGCGTTGTGGCGAAACATCGGGGCGCGCGCCGTGGATGTTGACGCCGCCGCGCATGACGCGGCGCTTGCCCGCACAAGCCATGCGCCTCATGTGGCCGCGGCGGCGCTGGCGCGCATTGCCGCCGATTTCGGGGCGTGCGGCGACTATGTGGGGCGCGGGTTTCTCGATGTCACTCGCATTGCCGCGGCGCGTCCGGAATTATGGCGCGATATTTGCCTTGAAAATCGCGTTGACCTGGGCGAAGCGCTCAGGGAGCTGCGCCATTATATTGAGACGTTTGAAAAGATGCTTGCCGGCGCGGACGCCGCCGGTTTGGCGGCCTTTTTCGAGGCGGGCGCGGACGCGCGGCGGCGGGCGACGTCATGAACGGTTTGTTTATCACCATCGAAGGGATTGAAGGGTCGGGGAAA
>DSBB01000422.1 GCA_011046175.1 Candidatus Hydrogenedentota bacterium
ATTTCGGTGGGCTGACATGTTGCGGCCTTTCAGGCCGGATGCATGTTATGAAAATCCGCAAGAAAGCACTTGGTTTGTTTTGGACAGCACTGAGTATTTTCCAAGGCTTTCGAGCATAGCCTTTGATTTACTTAACAACTTATTTTGGACAACACGGATTTCTATTGTGTTCGATTGTACTTCGCTCAAGGCCAGGTTGTTGGGGGCGTCATTGACGGGGCGCATTGTACTTCGCTCAAGGCCACGTTGTTGGGGGCGTCATTGACGGGGCGCGCGGGGGAGTAAAAGGCGCTGTTCCGGTGTTTGTGCTATAAGGGTTATGCGATAACGCAAGGGACGCTGTGGTGGTCCCGTTGAACGGATAGCGCTTATGGACATGGTTGTTCCGTTGATATCGGCATGTTGGCTGGTCTTGGGGCAGATGGCGCCGTATCTGCTCTTTGGTTTTCTGATGGCCGGAGTCTTGTCGGTGGCGATCACGCCGGAATGGGTGGAGCGTCATCTTGGCGGGCGCGGGTTTGGCCCGGTGTTCAAGAGTTCCCTGTTTGGCATTCCGCTGCCGCTATGTTCCTGCGGGGTGATTCCGGTCATGGCGTCCATCCGACGGCATGGCGCGGGGCGCGGGGCGACGGTGGGCTTCTTGCTTTCGACGCCGCAAACGGGGGTGGACTCCATCTTCGCCACCTATGCGCTGTTGGGGCCGGTGTTGGCGGTGTATCGTCCCCTGGTGGCGCTGGTCACAGGCGTCGTGGGCGGGCTGGCGGCGCAGGTCTTCGACCCGGACCGGAGTGGGGGAGAGACCGATGCATCGGGTGTGCCCGCCTGCACGGCATCCTGCTGCAGTGATGGGCCGCGCCGGGGTCTTGTGGCGCGCGCGCTGGAGTATGGCTTTGTCACCCTCTCGCGCGATATTGCCAAGCCGCTGTTTGTCGGCATACTGATTGCCGGCGCGATGTCGGTCTTTATCCAGGAAAATTTCCTGTCGGCATATTTGGGGGGCGGGTTGGTGGCGATGCTGGTGATGATGGCGATGGGCATTCCGATTTACGTCTGTTCCACCGCATCCATTCCCATCGCGCTGGGTTTTATGCATATGGGCGCTTCGCCGGGGGCGGCGCTTGTCTTTCTGATCTCCGGACCGGCCACGAACGCCGCGGCGATTTCGGTGGTGTGGCAACTGCTGGGCCGCCGGACCGCCATAATTTATCTGGTTACAGCGGCGCTGGGCGCGTTGTTGGCGGGGATTTCGTTGGATGCCTTGTACAATTACCTGCCGCCGGCAATGGTTCCCATGGCGCATCACGCGGAAGCGCACGCGTCGGGTTGGGTGGGGAATGCCAGCGCCGTCGCTTTGCTGATTATCCTGCTGGCCAGCCTGCTCGAAAAGCGACCAGCCGTCGTAAAAGGGGAGACCGCCGGTAAGGAAGGCGTATCAGCGATGACCGACCGCATTATCATTCGCATTTCCGGCATGACATGCAGCCATTGCGTCAATACCATAGCGCGCGCGTTGCGGCAGACGTCGGGCGTTCGTGAGGCCACCGTAGATTTGGACAGCGGGCAGGCCGTGGTTTCCGGGGAAGACTTGGACACGCAGACCTTGCTCCATGCAATTCGTGACCTCGGCTATGAGGCCTCATTGGCGGACTCCTGAACAAACAGTTGCGAACTGGGCACTCCTGGCGCCTTTCAGGATCTTTTTCATCGCACGTAAGCAATGTTCATGCATCAACGTGTTATGCGGGTACGCTACTGTGTGAACGGGGGATGGGGGACGACTTTGCCCGGTGCTGCGTTGGGCTGCGCGACCAGTACAGGACTGGTGTGCTTCGGCGTGCGTTCAGGCAGGCAGTGCAGGCAGTGTGTTTGTATTGCAGATTACAAACAGGCCTTGACAGAAGCAAAAGGAATCTTTAAACTACATTCTGGTTTATCGGCAAATTGAAAAGTGGCTTGAAAGAAGCCCCGTCACGGAAACTTTCCGCTCGGACGGAATCACTCCTGTTCATGCGTACTCATTACGCCGTTCCGAGTCAAGGAGGTTCAGTGATGCCTGTCTTTGAATACACCGCAAGTTCGCCGAACAAAGAAGGCCATGTGGAGACGGGGCGGATTGTGGCGCGCGACAAGATTGACGCGTTCGACAAACTGAAGCGCCACGGTCTGCAATTGATGAAGTTGAAGAAAATCGAAGGGATTTCCGCGATTTTCAAGCGCATGAGCGCCGATATCAAGTAGTATCGCAGTGTTTTTTTTAAGGGGGACACGTCAGGGCGGTCCGGAAATCCAAGGCGCATCAGGGTCGGGCACAGCGAGCGCCACGGCCAACACATCCACCAGTGCAGCACCTGCACGCCGCAACGCGGCGGCGCATTCCGTCGCAGTGCCCGCGGTTGTCACCACATCATCAATGAGCAGCGCTGTTTTTCCCTGCACGGCATCGCCGGAAACGGCGAATGCGCCGCGCACGTTGGCATGGCGCTCCGGTCCCTTGAGTTTGCTCTGGGTGCGGGTGGGGCGAATGCGGCGGAGCGATTCGTCCAGCCGCGCACGCGGGAATGCGGGCAGCGCCTCGCGCGCCAGCAGCCGGGATTGGTTGAAACCCCGGTCCCGTTCGCGGACCTTATGTAAGGGCACCGGGACAATCAGGTCATAGGATTCCACATCCAATTCCCGCTGCGCGAAGTCCAGAATCAATGCGCCCAGCGGCTTGGCGAGCCGCTCGCGTCCGGCGAATTTCAGGAGTTTCACCGCCGCTTCGACCGCGCCTTCGTAGCGGGCCGCGCCATAGATGCGCCGGATGTGGCGGTTGGGTTTTTCCCGGCACTCGGCGCAGGGATAATTCCCCGGCATGCCAAAGCCTGCCAGCCCGGGATGCGGCTTTCCACAACAGATGCAGAAGGGCCGTTCGATGCGTGGACTGGATTCCCAACAGTGGGCGCAAAAATATCCGTTTTCCTCTGAGAACAGCCGTTCACCGCATTCCTTGCAGAATATCGGGAAGATCAGGTTCTTGACGGATGCGGCCCAATCCGAAACCCATTCCGGCCATTGCGCCCGCATGGCGAAAGAGCCTCTATCATTCCGGGCGGAGGATGTGAACGCTCTGCGCGGCGAGGCCCATTGAGATCGCGCCGTCATCCACCGTAACCCGCCGCCCGCTGTCTATTTCTTCATAGATGGTTCCATCCGGCGCGCCCAGACCGCGCAGCACATAGACCAGCGGGTCCGGGCACTCGTTGACGATAATCAGCCAGACCTTATCGCCAACCTGCTTTGGCAGGACGTGAATAGTCCGGTCCACGGATCCGAAGGTTTCCTTGACTTCGACATGAATGCCGATGGGGGCGTCATGTGCGGACAGGACGGGCTGCAGGGCGCGCAATTCGGCGGCGAGCCGCATCAAATCCTGCCAGAGCGTCGAATCCTTCTCGATGCTGGCGGTTCCCCAATAGAGGATGCCGCGCGCGCCGCGTGCGATGGCGTCATAGGCCATGAATCGGGATTCTTCGTAGGTGGGACGGCGCAGTTCCCGGCGCTCCGCCTCGCTGCGCTCCGGTTGGATGTCGCCCCAGCCGAACCCCTGCAGAACCATCCATACAGGCTTGCCTGGCGCGGCCTGCTGCATCCTTCTGGTGTAGGCGCCCACGGCGGCGAGGCTGCGCTCGGCAAGGTCGCTGTGGCCCACTTTCGGGGTGAAAGGAATGGGATAGATGTCGCAACCCACGATGTCCGCGCCCTGGTTGAACATGGCCAACTGGGCGATTTGGTTGCGCGGCGCATGATTCATCCAAACGGGATGGTCGGGATCAATTTTCCGCAGGAGTTTGTAGCCCGCTATCATGCCTTCGCAGAGTTTTGCGGCGCGCGCAGGCGCATCGGCAAGCCCGTAGCCGGGGCGGGGGGAATATTCGCCGAGAGCGCTCCACAGCGCATCCGCGAGTGGTTCGGCTTCGTCATACAGGGCCAACCGCTGCAAGCGCCGCACTTCCGCCAACTGTCCCCGCAGTTCCCGTTTCTGGTCTTCGTCTTCCAGTGCATTAATCTTTTCCGTCAGACGTCGCGGTTCTTCCCCCGTGCGCCAGAGGATGGCATTGTACCAGCAATTCCACAGCGCCTCGTCCGGCACTTCCCACACCAGCATCGCGGGATGCGCGGCAAAGCGCTCCACCATCGAATGCAATGCGGCTTCGCGTTCTTCCGTCTTCTCGCTGAGGTCAATCGCGTAGCCTGCATTGATCCACGCCCACAGGTTTTGGGCATGTACCCGGTCCAAGGCGGCTTCATTTGCGGAGACATACACCAGATTGAAACCCGACTCCGCCGCCTCCCGAAGCACGGCGTCGTCCGAAGGATTCTCATACAAACCCAAAATGAATACCCGCTCTCCGTCCACGACCGCCATCCGGTCCTCGGCGATGTGGAAGGTCGCCGCAGCAGCGGAAAGCGCGCCACACAGTCCAAGCGCCATAGACCCAAGTGTTAATTTGCCATACATAAGCGGTTCTCCATTTTCTTCAGGCCCATTCTATGGGTGTTGTTCCGCGAGTTCCAGTTTTTGCATGGGAATGCTATCTGTTTTTTGGCAGGCTGAAGCCTGTACTCCAAACTTTTTCCCGTCGAATTCCATATGCCCTGTTGTCCTTTGTGTCGTTTTCGTCCTTTGTGTCTCTGATTTGGCGATCACAAAAACGTGTCCCGCTTACGGACCAGCGTCGTGACCGGGTCCAAGCCCAGCAATTCGATAATCTCGCGGGGCTTGGCGAGGCGTCCGTCCACGCTGCGCGTGATGAAGTCAATCACGGCGCCGCCGCCATCGGCGGGACGGCATGAGAGGGATTCGATCATCGGCCGAATGTCCAGAGAGACGGTTTTTCGGCGGTCCTGCCCGTTGGGGGTTATACCCACGCCGGAAACCTTCACCTTGCGCGCAACCATCACGCACCCTGCTTGCATGATTTGTTGAATGGCGTCGGCGATGGGCGCATGCGCGGCTTCGGTGAAGAGGGTGTAGGCGAAGCCGACGACGCTGCTCATGAGCGAGGGGCCGCGCAGGGGTGCGTCGGCGGCGTCATAGACGTGAAAATCGCGGGGCAGGGTCTCGCGCAGGCGCGCCAGCAGTTCGTCGGGATAGACGAACCTATCCAGCACAACATCCATGTAATCCCCTTCGCTTTCTTCGCCGAGCGGCGCGGCGGCGGCAAAAGTGACCTTGGGATGCGCGTGGAAACCCTTGGAATAGGCGATTGGCGCGCCCGCGCGGCGCAATGCTCGCGTCCAGGCGCTTTGCATTTCCAGGTGGCTGAGAAAGCGCGCTTCGCCGCTGCGACCGATGCGGAAACGGATGCGTTGAATCGGTTCACGGTCTTGGACTGTTTCATGCCGTGATGAGGTGTTATCCCGAAGTATGGTCTCCGCTTGGATTTCCTGTCCGGCGGCCTCGGTGTGTCGCTCCCGCATCCGGCGGCACAGTTCCGGCGCTTGACGATTCGCGCCGCACAGGTTGCAGACGCCGCTACGGCAATCCTGCACATGTTCCAGCGCCAACGCACGCCGCCATTCCTCCAGCAGCCATTCCTTCGTCACACCCGCGTCAATGTGGTCCCACGGAAAACGCGCATCGGGCGGACGCTCGTGGAACGCGGCCTCGACGTCATAGCCGGTTTCTTCAATTGCGGCGCGCCATGCGCCCATGTTGAGTTGTTCGTCCCATGTCTCGAAGCGCGCGCCGTGACGCCAGGCCGCTTCAATGAGGTCCGCCGCGCGGCGGTCCGCCCGGCTCAGCAGGCCCTCGATATAGGACGCTTCCGGGGCGTGCCGCCCGAACTTGACGCCGCGCATCTTCCTGAACCCATCGGCCAGCAGCCGCTGCCGCCGGACGGTTTCGTCGAGGCTGATTTGCGCCGCCCATTGGAACGGCGTGAACGGCTTGGGCACGAAGGTGGAAACGCCGG
>DSBB01000421.1 GCA_011046175.1 Candidatus Hydrogenedentota bacterium
CGGAACGCCCTGAGCGCGACGGCGTTGATTTCGCCCCGTTCAAGCGCCGCCATTTTTTCCGTCAAACGCGCGCGATAGGCCGTTACGTCTTCAAGAACCGTTTCGGGAACGGGTAGGACAGGTTCGACATCATAGTTCATAATGCTTCGACATTGCTCCGGTAGTTTTGTTACTCATCGGTAATTTCCAGCGCGACGGCAACAACGTCATCGCCGTCCATGCGGAACCCTTTTACGTCGGGGCGCTTCGGGTCCAGCAGGGATAAAATAACGTAAATCATATCCGGCATGAACGCCAGGCGGATGTCTTCCCGCGAGGGGCGCGCGGGCGACGCGGGATGGCTGTGATACACCGCCAGCATCTCCTCGTTCGCGGCGCGGATGCGTTTGGCGACGGCGAACTGTTCGGCGGGCAGCATGGTGAAATGCTCTTCGCTGGCGTCCGCGTTGGTCATTTCGTGCAGGGTAAGCGCGACGCCGTCGCGTCCCGACAGAATGCCGCACGCCTCGAGCGGCGCTTCCCGCCGCGCCTGTTCGGTCATGGCGGCGATGATTCGTTGGGGTATGCGCAGGTCGGTCATTGGTTGACACCTTGTCGGCTGGCAGCCGTGATTAATATCTGAGGGTTCGTGTAAGCTTTTTTGTAGGACGGGTAGGATAAGTAGGACGTGTAGGACAGGAATAACAACCCACACCAACCATCGTCCTACTTATCCTACTTATCCTACTTATCCTACCTATCCTACTTATCCTACAAAACACCGGGGCGCGGGCAGCGCCCGTTTTGTTTGTCCTTGCTCAACAACAGCAGTCGCTTTTCAGATCGCACGCGGGCGGCGCTTCATCGCGCAGTTCGGTGATGGTCGGCGCATCGCCGCACAGGGGACAGCGCGGGTTGCGCCGCAACGTCAGCCTGCGGAACGACAGGTCGAGAGCGTTGTATTTCAACAGCGCGTCCGTCAGCAGCGTTCCCAAGCCCAGCGCGCGCTTGAGCGCCTCGGTGGCCTGCAATGTGCCGAGCACGCCCGCAAGCACGCCGAGCACGCCCGCCTGTGAACATGAGGGCACGGCGTCGGGCGGCGGCGGACCGCCGAAGACGCAGCGCAGGCACGTGGTCTGTCCGGGCAGCACGGTAATCATCTGTCCCTCGAAACGCAGGATGCCGCCGTGAACATAAGGCTTGCCCGCGAAATGGCAGGCGTCGTTGATCAGGAACTTTGCGGCGAAGTTGTCCGTGCCGTCAATAACAAAATCATAATCCGCGAGGATTGGCATAATGTTGTCCGTGCGCAGAAACACCGGGTGCGTGTTGACGGTGATGTCGGGGTTGATGGCGCGCATTTTCTCCGCCGCCGACAACACCTTTTCCTTGCCCACATCAGGCGTATGATGAATCACCTGCCGTTGCAGGTTGGTCAGGTCCACCGCGTCAGCGTCCACAACGCCGATGGTTCCAATGCCCGCGGCGGCAAGGTAGAGCGCCGCCGGCGCGCCCAGCCCGCCCGCGCCCACAATGAGCACGCGCGCGGCCAGCAGTTTCTCCTGACCGGCCAGGCCGACCTCTTTCAGGATGAGGTGGCGGCTGTACCGCTCAAGTTGCGCGTCAGTCAGCATTTTGGCCGCCTCCCATGAAATATACGAACTCCACCGCGTCGCCTTCCTGTACGGCGGTCGTTTCATAATCCGACTTGTGCAGGATGCCGCCGTTCAGTTCAACGGCCACCTGGTCGGGCGATTTCACCTCGAGCTCCTGAAGCAGTCCGGCAATGGTCGCCGCGCCCACCTCTTTTTCCTGTCCGTTTACGGTTATCTTCATGGCATTGCTCCTTGTGTTGCCGCCACTGCGGCGAAGGCCTGATCAAAATCTGATGTAATGTCTCGAATATCCTCTATGCCCACAGACACGCGTACCATATCGTCATAAACACCCATGCGCTGCCGTTCCATTTCATCGAACTCATGGAAGATGGTGGACGCGGGATGCAGAATCAAAGTCTTTGCGTCGTCGGCAAATGCTTCATGAATGGCTTGTGTTTGTGGGTTCATGCAATCTAGTTTTCCGTGAAACGATATGGCGCGTATCAACCCGCGGAAGGTTGCGGACACTGCTCCGGGCATCTAATCACTAGTAATACGATAGAGTTAGTAGTAATTATACCGTGGGCAACATGCCGATGTCAAGCCGACGCGAACCATTGTTCCCGTCCTCGCGCCCGCACAAGCGCATTTGCTTGAATACGTCGCGCCGTTTACAATGTGCAGCAGGCCGGGAATGAACCATGACCCCTTCCGAAACGTATACGGCATTGAAAGCCAAGACCGACGAGCAGCTGATGCGCCGCAGCCGCAGTGGCGATGAAGACGCCTTTGCGCTGCTGGTGCGCCGTTACGAGGCGCCGCTTTACAGGTATCTGTTCCGCATGCTGCAGAACAGCGCGGACGCGGAAGACGTCTTTCAGGAGACGTTTCTGCGGATATACCGCAATCTGCATCGGTTCCGCGAAGACGGCCGGTTCAAGCCGTGGGCGTACCGTATCGCCGCGAATTTGGCGCGGGACCGGTTGCGCGCGCGAAAGAGGCGAAGCGAACTGCCTTTGGATGACGGGACAACCGGCAACGGGCCCATGCCGCCGCAACCCGACGCGGCGGCAGGAGCCGCGGAAACGGCGCGTCGCGTCGAGATGGCGCTGTCGAGGCTGCCCGCAAAACAGCGGTCGGTTTTTTTGCTTGCCCGCTACGAAGGCCTGGCCTACGGGGAGATTGCCCGCATGTTGCGCATCCCCGTGGGCACGGTGAAGTCGCGCATGAACAAGGCCGCGCAATTCCTGTTGCGCTGTCTGGAACAGGACGGCTCCTGATGAAGAAATTGACATGCGAACAGATGAACGCCCTGCAGGAAGCGTATCTGCTGGAGACGCTGTCCGAGCGGGAGCATCGCGCCGCCGCCGCGCATCTTGACACATGCCCTCACTGCCATGAAGCGCTGGAAAAGGCGCGGACGCGCCTGGCGCAGCTGGACTCCGCTGCGTCAATTGCGCCTCCCGCCGGACTGGCGGCGCGCACCCTGGCGCGCATCGCCGAAGAAGAAACGACGCAAGAAGCGCAGGAAAGACGACGCCCGCGGGCATGGAAATACGCGTTTGTTGCGGCGCTCTTGATTGTAACGCTCTTGGTCGTAGTTCCGGCGCTTGAAGGCCCCCGATCGGGAAGGGCATACAACATCCAGAACAGCCTGAAACAATTTGGGTTGGCCTATAAAATGTACGCCAATGAAAGCCCCGGCGAAGTGTTCCCGCCGGTGTCCGAAAGCGACGGGTTATGGGTTCCGGACTTGAGTGTGCTCTACCCGGAATTTCTCCAGGACATAAACATACTGGTTCCTCCGGACGCGCCCTCTTCTGTACGGGCGGAAATGGAAACGGCGTTGCAACAGGAGCCGCCCGACTACGAACGCGCCATGCGTCTGATGGCGCAAACCTACGTGTATCACGGATGGATTACCCGTGATGCTGAAGACGTAGAGGAAATCAAGCGTTTCCAGATTGCGGGCGGTCCGCGCAACAACACCATTGTTATTCAAGACGGCGACGATATTTACCGGCTTCGAGAGGGCGTCGAGCGATTCATGATTACCGACATCAACAACCCCGGCGCGTCCGCCATGGCGCAATCCTCGCTGCCCATCATGCTGGCGCGACCGCAATCGCACCGCCCCGGCGAAGGCGTCTTTATCCGCTGGTGGCGGCGCCTTCAGGCGCGCGTCTCCGGCGCGTCCGCCCCCCGCTTCATACCAACGCTGTTCATGGACGGTCATGTCGAATTCATCCTCGTGGAAGACGCGCCGCCGAATGTTGCCGCCATGCTCGAACTGCTGCCGGAACCTCTGCCGGAATAATAACCAACAGATTCAAGCATTGCAAAAACCTTCTACCAAAGTCCGACATGTCCGACGGGTCTGACGCGTCCGACGAGTCTTGCCCGCTCCAAAAATAAAATGAACCTTTCCCGCCCGTGGCGCGTAATAGAGGCGTAACGACAACGCGAACGGAAACGCCTTCGGGCATAACGGAAAGGAACATGAGATGAAACCAATGCGATGGATGTTGATGGTCATGGCGGCGATGATTTTGATTCCGCCGGTTGTTTTCGGGGAAACGAAGCCCGCCGCGCTGCGCATGCCGGATTTGCCGTCGGCGGATATGCGGATGTCCTGGCAGGATTTCAGGCAGCTGCTGGATTTGGCGCTGGAGCTCGAACGTGAGCGGGAATTGAGGACAGAGGAGGAGGAAGAGGAAGAGACGCCGCCGCCCGCCGGGTTGCCGTGGGCGATTGTTGAAGCGGCCTACGACGCCGACGCGACAGCCCGCAACGCGGCGCTGATTCATGCGCAGTTGAAGGTGTATGTGTGGGAGAAGGGCTGGGCGCAGATACCGCTGTTCGGCGTGGATGTGGGGCTGGAATCGGTGCTGCTCAATGGCAAGCCCGTGCCGGTGGCGCTGCGGGACAACCGGCATGTCCTGCCCATCAACGAAACGGGCGTGCATATGGTTGAGGTGGTGTTTTCCGTTGCCGCGCCGCTGGTGAGAGGGGTGGCGCAATTGCGTTTTGACGGGCCGGAAGCGACGCAGTCGCGCATGAAACTGCGCCTGCCCGCCGCCGACGCGCGGGTGAGCGCCGCCGAAGCAACGCGCATCACCCGAACATCAAAGGAAAAGAGTCTCGAAGCGGAATTGGTGTTCCGCCGCAGTAAGCGCATCGAGATCGAATGGACCATTCCCGCCGCGCTGCCGCCCAAAGTCGAGGTCGTGCCGCCGCGTTTTACGGTGGCGAACGCCGCGCTGGCGACGGTGACGGAAAAACATATTTCCTGTGACGCGCAATTGCAGATTGATTTGCTGCGCGGCGAAACGGACACGTTCGCGTTGACGCTGCCCGCATCGGCGCAGATACTCAAGATCGAAGGCAAGGGCGCGTCGTGGCGCGCGGACGTTGAAAGCGGGGAACAGCAAATCGTGGTGGCGTTGAACCACAAGGTCGCCGATCATTACACGCTCGGCGTGCATTACGAGACGGCCATCGCGACTGATGCGGCGACGCTCGCGCTGCCCCGGCTCAGCGTGGCCGATGCGGCGCGGCACTCCGGCTATGTGGCCGTGATCACCCAGGGCAACGTGGAAGTGGACCATTACGCAGCCGAAACGGAGGGGCTGCGACGCATTGACGCTTCCGACTTGCCCGCCGCGCTTACAGCGCGCGCCGACCGCCCCGTGCTGCACGCCTTCCATTACGCCGACGAAGAGCATCTGCTCGCGCTCAGCTACCGGCGCATGCAGGATGTGCCCGTGCGCGTGGCGGGCATAGACCGGGCGCGCATTCGGTCAATCATCACCGAGGAAGGACTGATCATCACGCAGGCGCAATACATGGTGCGCAACAATCTCAAACAGTTCCTTCAGCTCGGCATCGGCGCGGACGCGGAGGTCTGGACGGCGCTGGTGAACCGCAAACCGGTGCGCCCGGCGCGCAACATTGCCAATGACAATGGCGAAGCGGAATCGGGCGATGTGGTGCTGGTGCCGCTGATCAAATCGCAGGAGGGCGACGTTGACCGGGGCGCGTTCCCCGTCGAGATTACCTACATGCAGCGCAGCGGGCCGCTGAAGCCGGGGCGCACCCTCGTGCCCTTGACAGCGCCCACCGCCGATCTGCTGGTCAATATGATCGAGTGGGAGGTGCTGACGCCGGAGCAGTATCGCGTTATGAACGCCGAAGGCGACATCCGGCAGGTGATGGAAACGGCGCCCTGGCTTGACGCCGCCGCCAGCCGCTATGAAGGCGCGTACACCATTGTGGGCAACCGCATCCGTGTCGGCGCGGGCGACCCGGATCAGTACACCACGCTGTACCGGCTGCGTGAGGGCGTCGAGCGGTTCATGATTACCGACATTAACAACC
>DSBB01000003.1 GCA_011046175.1 Candidatus Hydrogenedentota bacterium
GCAGGAAACTGTCGCCTTGGTTGAAAAAGCGGGAAGCGAGGCGTTGGCGGTGCAATGCGACGTGTCAAAGGAGACGGACGTGAAGAGCGCGGTGGAAGCCGGGCTTGCGCGCTTCGGCAAACTGGACATTCTCTACGCAAACGCCGGCGCGCTCTGGAAAGACCGGGACCGATCAGTCATCGAAACGACCGAAGAGAATTGGGACACCGTGCAGGCCATCAACCTGAAGGGCGCATTCTTTTTGACCAAACACGGCATCCCCGCGCTGAAGAAGAACAACGGCGGCTCGATCATCCTTGTCGGCTCGATTTCGGCGCTGGCGGGCTTTGAACTGGCGCAGGATTCCTACACCTGCGCGAAGGGCGCGCTAATATCGCTGACAAAATCGCTGGCGGTGCAGTTCGGGCCGGACAACATCCGCACGAACATTATCCATCCCGGCATGATAGACACGCCCTTGCAGGCCCCCTATCTGGATGACGCCGCGAAACAGCGCATCGCCGAAAGCATCCCCATGCGACGCATCGGTAACGCCCGCGACATCGCCTATGCCGCTCTATATCTTGCGTCGGACGAGTCCACATTCTGCAACGGCGCGGAATTGGTGATGGACGGCGGTTTCTACGCCATGTAAATCGCGGCGCGCCGCCGCTTTGTGGTAGGATAACAAGGAAACTGACGCGAAGCATGTTTGGCGTTGAAAGACTTTTGGCGTGCAAACGTAAAGGAAGCGAATCATGAAACTTGCTACTATGAAGATTATTTGCCTGCTGGCATTGGTTGGCGGACTCTTTATGCTGGGGCTTGTATTTGACATCGGGTATGCGCAAATTGTTCATGAGCGCGCCTTGGAATACTGGCCGCGTCAAGAGAGCGGCGCCTTAAATCTGCGCATGCCCGGCGCCATCATCGGCACCGTTCTCGTTGTCATTGGCTTGTACGGGCTGCTTCCAAAATTACCCTCGGCGCGCAATACGACCATTACGTTCAAGGGCGCCAACGGCGATATCGTGCTTCAACTGAAACCAATACGCAAACTGCTGTTGAAAATGATGCGGCGGATGCCGGAGGTATATTCCATAAAACTCGACGTGCGTCCCGATAGCGACGGACGCCGCGCCTGTATTGACGCGGATGTGATATTGAAAAATTGCGCCGCGCTGGGCGCGCGACAGAGCGCGAAAATCGTGGCGGAATGCCTTGCCACCACAGCCCGAGGCCTCTTGGGACTTGAGGACCTGAGCACTGTCCGGCTTAATGTAAAAGGCATTCATGTGGATGTGGCCGCCACCAGCAAGCAGATACGCGAGCAGATGGCCAGGCGTCAGGCTGAAGAGGATTCGTGTTACGCCGTGGCGCGCCCGCCTATTTCCGCCGTCACCTTGGGGCATGATGAGGGGGAGGGAAACGCGCAGGAAGAGGATGCGCCCGAAACAGTCACGGAAAAAAATACCGCCGATGTGGATGGCTCGAATGTAACACATGAGCGATATGAACAGAAAGCGTCAATGCAGGGAAATGGGGCGGAAGAAGCGGAAGAAGAGGAAGAGGAACAACAGGAATCACAACTCGAACTGGAAACGCAACCTCCCGAAACGGGAAAAAGGCCGCCTGTATCAGAGGCGCCGGATGAGGCGTCTGTTCCGCAACCGACTGAAATGCCCCTGACTGAAGCGATATCCTCCGCCGGTTATGCCGATGCCCAGCCTGACGCGCTCGATGATGTGGAATTGCCACAGCTGGTTGACAGGGATGTGTCGTTGCCGCCCGCGCCACAGATAGACGATCATGGTGAAATAGCGGCGGATGAGCCCGCGGACATAGGCGATGAGCACATCTGCGGCGAGAGCGCCGCCAAAACCGCGCAGGCGGAAGGGGCGGAAAATATGGAGCCCGCCTCTTGGGCAACCGCCCCCGCGTCGGACCCGCCCTTGGCAGGCGAAGCCGAAGATGCGGATGAGGATGGCGAAAAATAGTGCGGGGGTTGCGCATTCACCTCGTCCCGCATCCTGCCCGAAAGATCATACCCTGAAAGTGTGTTTATAGTGTTGGCAAAAAGAATTATACCCTGTTTGGACGTGGCTGACGGTCGCGTAGTGAAGGGCGTTAAGTTTCTCGGTTTGCGCGATGCGGGCGATCCCGTGGAAATTGCGCGACGCTATGATGAAGAAAAAGCAGATGAAATTGTCTTTCTTGATATACGCGCCTCAACCGATAATCGCGACACGATGGTGGACGTGGTGCGGCGCACGGCGGAACAGGTGTTCATGCCTTTGTGCGTGGGAGGGGGCATTCGCACCATGGACGATGTCAGGCGTATGCTCAATGCGGGCGCCGACAAGGTGTCCATCAATACCCCCGCCATCGAAAATCCCGATTTTATTGCGCAGGCTTCCCAGCGATTTGGCGCTCAATGCATTGTCGTGGCCATTGATGCAATGAGGTATCCGCCCGGAGAAGGGGAGGGATACTATGTTAAGAGTCATGGCGGGCGTGATGGCGGACGTGTAACGCCGTTGGAGCCTGTGGCATGGGCGCGGGAGGCGGAAAGGCGCGGCGCAGGAGAGATACTCCTGACCGCCATGGACTGTGACGGTACAAAGGATGGGTATGACATCGAATTAACTCGGGCAGTGGCCGACGCGGTAAGCATACCCGTTATTGCCAGCGGCGGGGCGGGAACCCTCGAACATCTGCGGGCCGCGTTACAGGAAGGCGGCGCGGACGCCGCATTGGCGGCTTCGATTTTCCATTATCGCGAGTATACCATCAGTGAAGCCAGGGAATATCTTGCAAAACACGGCGTGCCTGTGCGATGCTAATAGAAAGTAATCACAGCGAGACAGTGAGAAGCCGGCGCCGTGATGTTGGCTTTGCAGCGGGTCACGAATCTGAATCGGCGCAAACAAATGCGGATGCTTGATTCAAATGAGAGGACTTGAACAACATGAACATTGGTGGCGACGCGGGGAGCGTCGCACATGTTTCGGTTGGATGTGAGCCCCGGGCTCGCATTCGCTTCAATGTTGTTTGTTTATTTTTTACAAGGAGTCCTCACTATGATTTTCCCAACTCTTGATGAATTTCGTTCTTTGGCAAGCGAGAACGCCGTGGTCCCGGTATACAAGGAATTCCTCGCTGACTTGGAAACGCCCGTTACAGCGTACCTTAAATTATCGCGAAACGCTTCTTATGCATTCCTGCTCGAAAGTGTGGAGAAAGCCGACACGATTGGCCAGTATTCATTTATCGGCGCCAACCCGTCGGTGATATTTCGCTCAAAAGGAAACGAGGGCGTGATAATCGAGAACGGCAGGGAGCAGGCGTTTACAGCGGTTAACGCTCTCGACAAACTGCGCGATGTGATGAGTCAATATGCCCCCGTGCCCGTGCCCGGCTTGCCCGCGTTTCACGGTGGCGCCGTCGGTTACGTCTCCTACGATCAGGTGCGTTCTTTCGAACAATTGCCGGATAACAACCCAGACACGCTTAATTTGCCCGACCTGTATTTCATGATTACGGACACAATCCTTATTTTTGATCATGTCAACAACAAAATTAAGATTGTGTCAAACGCGCACGTCACGGATAATCCGGATGCCGTGTATAACGAAGCGTTGCGAAAGATTCATGAAATTGAACGACAACTGCGCGGTCCGTTGGTTGTGGCGACGGAAAGGCTGCATAGCGCGCCGGAAGAGCCGAAAATCACCTCAAACTTCAGCAGGAAGGATTTCTGCGACGCCGTTCGAAAGGCGCGTGAATACATCTGCGCGGGCGACATCTTCCAGGTTGTCTTGTCGCAGCGTTTCAAAAGGGCTGTGGGCGTGGGCCCGGTTAATCTTTACCGCGCATTGCGTTGTATTAATCCGTCGCCCTATATGTTGCTGCTCCAGTTCCCCGATTTCGCCTTGGTGGGCTCGAGTCCGGAAGTCATGACCCAGGTGAAAAACGACACCTGCATGGTGCGTCCCATTGCGGGAACGCGCAGGCGCGGAGAATCTCCCGAGGAGGATGCGGCGTTGGAAAAGGAACTGCTTGCCGACGCCAAAGAAGTGGCGGAGCATATCATGCTGGTGGACCTCGGACGTAATGATATCGGAAGGGTAAGCGTCCCAGGCACGGTCGCGCCGGTGCAAAATAAGCTTATGGTTATTGAACGTTATTCCCATGTCATGCACATCGTAAGTGAAGTGGCGGGCAGGATGAAGCCCGAATGCTCCGCCTACGATGCGCTCGCCGCAACGTTCCCAATGGGCACGGTCAGCGGAGCGCCGAAAATACGCGCCATGGAGATTATTGACGAGTTGGAGACGGAGCGGCGCGGCCCTTACGCAGGCGGTTGCGGTTATATTTCGTACTCCGGTGACATGGATACATGCATTCTTATCCGAACCATGATTGTAAAGGACGGATATGCGTATGTCCAGGCAGGCGCCGGTATTGTGTATGACAGCGATCCGGAACGTGAGTTTGAAGAAACGGTTAACAAGGCAAAAGCCTTGATGAAGGCGGTGGAATTCGCCGAAAAAGGGTTGGAATCATGATGGTAATCATTGACAACTACGATTCGTTCACCTACAACTTGGTACAGTATTTTGGCGAGTTCGATAAAGATGTGCGCGTTTACCGTAATGACAGGATTAAAGTTGAAGAACTCGAGGAAATCGGGCCGGAGCGTATTGTTATTTCGCCCGGGCCATGCACGCCTTATGAGGCGGGCATTTCGATGGACGTCATCCGTGCGCTGGGTCCCAGAATCCCGTTGCTCGGCGTATGTCTCGGACATCAAAGCATCGGCGCCGTGTTCGGCGGCGACGTAGTGCGCGCAAACGTCATCATGCACGGAAAAGTGAGCGAAATTATCCATAATGACAACCCCTTGTTTAAGGATGTGCCGTCGCCTTTTACCGCAACCCGCTATCATTCGCTCGTCATCAAGCCTGAAACATGTCCCCAGTGCCTGGATGTGATCGCGCATACCCATGACGGAGTGATTATGGGTGTTGCCCATAAGGAATTTCCCATCTGGGGGGTGCAGTTTCATCCCGAGAGCATCCTTACTACTCACGGAAAAACCATCATCAGGAATTTTCTTGAATTGGGGTAACCATTTGCGCTGGACAAGAGGCGAATGGCCATGCCGATACATTTTCCGAAAACAACTATCGAATCATTTCGTGAGTATGAAAAATAACCCATCTAATCATGCTGTGACGCGGTTTGCCCGTAATTATTTCAAGGTAGCGAATTAAATCGAGTTTATATAAAACAGTGCAAAAAGGGCGATTTTTGCGCGAATTGGCATGAAAACGGGCGGCGGCCCCCTGAAAAAATTTCTTCAGAAAAATGTTGCAACTGGCGCAATGGATTTTATAGAATGGTATATAACGACCGGTAGGTAGTATTCGAGTCAGGTTGTTCCAGCGTGTCCAAAACCGATGGCAAGGCAAAAGGGCACGCTTGAATATACACAGTAGTGTTGGTTGGAATCAGGAACTGGAAACCCTAAAAAAGAAAGGGCGAAACCATGGCGAGAATCTTGATTGTGGATGACGACCCGGATGTGGTCGAAGCCTTGAATCTCCTGCTGAAGGAGCAAGGCCATGAAACCGCTGAAGCCTATAACCGAAAGGAAGGCATGCAGGCGGTTGCGTCGTTCGCACCGGACCTCATCATCCTCGATGTGATGATGGAGCAACCCGACGACGGCCTGACGATGGCGCAGGAACTGCGTCGGAATGATTTTACCAAGCCCATTTTGATGTTGACAACAGTCAGCAAAGCGACGGGATTGGACATTGGCAAGGATGATGAAATGGTTCCGGTGGATGATTTTCAGGAAAAGCCGATCTCACCGGCGCTCCTGAAAACAAAAGTTGCTGAGCTGCTAAAGAAAGCGGAGGGTTAACCTATGTTGGCATCTGTACAAGAAAGACTTAAAC
>DSBB01000202.1 GCA_011046175.1 Candidatus Hydrogenedentota bacterium
ATATGGTGCTTTGCGCCTGGGCGCTGGCGCCGGGATTGTTGATGTCCGTAATCATGAAACGCTCGACACCTTCCATCAGGCGGTATATGGTATTCGAACCGCCATTACCGAGTCCTTCTTCTCCGGGGGTAACCGGTTCAAGTAATGGACCGGTAATGTTCTTATCAATAATTCCCATAATCTTCGCGTCGTTGGGGTTGCTTATGGCGGCGTCAATCATCTCCGGCGTTGCAAAAAGCTGCATCAACCCCATAATAAATTGTGCGGGTCCATCCCCTGAAGTGTCAATATCTCCCACATTTCCACCTAATGCCTGTACGAGGCCAATTATGGTGTTTATCGGCTCCCGGGGGTCATCATCACTGAGGCGATCAAACACGTAACTTATATACATGTAACTTTCACCTATGGTGTAAGCGCATTCACTGCGCCATTTCATGTAGGTGATACAGGAACTGCCATCATCCAATGTGGCACGTTCTTCTGCGTCGCCTACTGAAGGGTCAGAGGGGCACCAGGCAATCGCGGGATCGGTCAGGTATTCAGGATAAATACTGCTTATTCGCGGGCACGCTATAATCCCCAATCTGTCCCTATCATACACATAGTTGTCATTGAGCCAAGGTAATACGCCAAAATTTATCGCCGGGAATTTACCGCCCGGCGCTTCGTTGGCGTACATCTTGAAAACAAGCCCCCATTGTTTCAGGTTGTTCTGGCAACTGGAACGCCGCGCCGCCTCGCGCGCCCGCGCCAATGCCGGCAGCAAAATGGCGGCGAGAATGCCGATGATGGCAATCACCACCAGCAACTCAATCAACGTGAACCCTCGTTTGTTCATTGTGCGCTTCCTTTTTTGTCAATCCCGGTTTTTGTTTTACTCTGTCATTCGCCACATAACCATTTTACACCGCCGTATTGTGGAATACAACACCCAAAACCCCACCCCTTATCCCTGATCTCTATAGCGTCTTCAATCATAATGGATTTTTGGGGTCGTTCCTGTTATGATTACTTTCGTTTCTTCAAATGAATCGTCATAAACGCTGTCTATAATATGAACATCGTTCGAAAGGGAGTTATGAGGCAAAATAAAAGCAATTGTCAAACGGTGTCCGTTTCCGAACTGCGCCGCGACCGGGAAAGACAGGAGATGATTGAACGCATCATGGATGCGGCCAGGGAAATGTTTGTTCAGGAGGGGTACGAGGCGGTAACCCTGCGCAAAATCGCCCGCGCAATCGAGTATTCCCCCGCTTCCATTTACCAATACTTCAAGGACAAGGAATCGCTGGTAAAAGCGATTATCCAACAGGATCAACAGGACGTCAGACGGGCGATCATGGAATGTATGCAGTTGGACGAACCACGTGAACGACTTACGGAAATGGCGCGTCGTTACGCAGATTGGGGCGTTTCCCATCCCAACCATTATCGTCTCCTGCTCGCGCCGCCGGCAAACTGGGCAAAACAGGAAGACGAGTTGCGGCTGAACCGGCCCACGCCCTTGGAGCAGGAGGCGGTAAAAATTCTCTATGAAAGCGTGAAAGACGCGATGCAGCGCGGAATATTCAAAGAAAAATACCGCGACCCGTCACTGGTTGCCGCAACGCTTTGGGCGGGCATACATGGGGTTATTATGCTTGAAATTACGATGAGCGAATATGATCGCGCTTTGATAGGCGCCCCGGACATTTTATTCGAAGAACGTTTTAACACGCTGAAGGAGGTTTTTCTTGACGGCTTTCTCATGACGTGATGCGTTGGTTTTTCTGCCGGAAAACCACGATTGAAACAAGAACGATGGCATGGGAGAAAACTTTTATGGACTCCGGCCAACTGTGCTTTAATTGATTGTCAGAAAACCTGAAGGCATGAAACGCCGCAACTTCCCTCGCGGATATTACAATGGTATTGTTACCGAGAAAAAAAGAAAGGTGAAGAATGTTATGAGAACTGTCAACAGCGTCCGCCGCCGTTTTATCGCCACATTGTGTGCCGCAACGGTTTTGTTAATTCCGCCCTTACTACTACCGGCCCCTTGTGCCGCCTCGGGAGAATCATCAACCAACCCTGTGCAGGAACCGGAGAAAGAAACAATGGAAGCATACCCCTATAAAACGGCCCTGCTCACTAAATGGGGGCGCGGTGTTACCCCGGAAAACGCATGGCCTGAATATCCACGCCCGCTGTTGGCGCGGAAATCGTGGCAAAATCTTAACGGACTCTGGGACTATGCCGTAACACCTGTAGCGCAAAGGAATCCGCCGGAACAATGGGCGGGAGAAATTCTGGTTCCCTTTGCTCTGGAATCAAAATTGAGCGGCGTGCAGCGGTTGCTTTCACCGGACGAGGCGTTATGGTATCGGCGCACCGTGACACTCGCGCCCACACAAAATAAGCGCGTCCTCTTGAATTTTGAGGCTGTGGACTACCGCTGCGAGGTGTGGGTAAACGATACGCTTGTGGGTAGCCACCAAGGCGGCAATACGCCCTTTACATTTGACATTACCGGGGCCGTGCGCCAAGGTGATAATGAAATCCTGATCCGCGTTGAAGACGAAACCGAGGCGTGGCAACTGCGCGGCAAGCAGGTGTTGCAACCCAAAGGCATCTGGTATACCCGTGTCTCAGGCATCTGGCAAACGGTGTGGCTGGAGCAGGTACCGGCAACCTATATTGAGGACTTGGACATCAGCACGGACGCGGCAAACGGCGTGATTCGACTTGCGGCAGAAATAAACAACCCTGAACAGGAAATGCGGCTCCGGGTGACCGTAACGGATGATGCGAAAACGGCTTTTGTCGTGGAAGGCAGCGCCTCCGGCGTTTCCATTTATCCGGACAGCCCCGCGCTCTGGACGCCGGATACGCCCCATCTTTATCATCTCGACATAGAGTTGCTTGATTCCCGCGGCAATTCCCTGGACAACGTTGAATCGTATGCCGGCATCAGAAGCGTGGGAAAAATGCGCGACGCCAATGACCATCTGCGGTTTACCTTGAATGGCGCGCCTCTCTTTCATTGGGGGCCGCTTGACCAGGGGTGGTGGCCGGACGGCCTGCTCACGCCTCCCTCGGACGCAGCAATGCTGTACGACATTGAGTTCTTAAAAGCGGCGGGTTTCAACATGATCAGAAAGCATATCAAGAGGGAGCCGCGCCGGTATTATTATCATTGCGACCGACTGGGCATGATGATGTGGCAGGATCAGCCCAGCGGCGGCGTGAATCCGCGCTGGACATTCCTCAGCGAAAACCCGGAAGATGCCGAGTGGCCGGATGAACATCACCGACAATTTATGTACGAGCTGGAACGTATGATGGACACGCTCAAAAACCATCCCTGCATCGTGGTATGGGTGCCTTTTAACGAGGCGTGGGGACAACACCGCACCCGGGAGGTCGGCGAGTGGGTGGCCGGGCGTGACCCAAGCCGTTTGGTCAATATCGCCAGTGGCGGCAATTTCTGGCCTGTGGGCGATGTTGCCGACGCCCACGCCTATCCTGAGCCGCGCTTCCCCTTTGACCCTGCGCGTTTCATTGATTTCATTAAGGTGATCGGGGAATTCGGCGGCCACGGTTTCCCGGTGGAAGGACATCTGTGGAATCCGGAGCAGAAAAACTGGGGATATGGCAAGCAACTGCCTGAGAATCTGGAAGAATACAAGCAACGCTATCGCGGCTCCATCGAACGGCTCAATCAATTGCGACAGCAAGGCATAGCGGCGGGCGTTTACACCCAGACGACGGATGTGGAAGTCGAAATCAACGGATTGCTTACCTATGACCGCGAAGTGGCAAAAATTGCCGCAGAGGAACTGGCGGCAATCCGGTCGGAGTTGTTGCCTGACCTGATCGAAACAACCCGACAACGCTGACATCGTGGCAACCTGTGAAGCGGGTTTGTTGCGCCCCGAGGCGTGCGGGATGGCTTTTCGGCGCTCTGTTGCACGCGACATAAACTGAAAACAAGGAGATTTATGAATAAATTAACCGGCCTTATTGCCGCCGCATTCACACCCATGAACGGCAACGGCGGAATAAATCTGAAACTCATTCCAGACATTGTGGCGTTTCTTTTGAAACAAAACATACGCGGACTTTATGTGTGCGGCAGTACGGGGGAAGGGCCGTCGCTTGCCACGCGGGAAAGGGAGCAGGTTGCGGCGGCCTATGTTGAAGCAGCGGCGGGGCGTATTCCCGTAATTGTTCAGGTGGGCCATAATTCGGTCGAGGAGGCGAGGCGTCTGGCGGGACATGCCGCATCCATTGGCGCCGATGCCGTCAGCGCCGTCTCGCCCTCATATTTTCTGCCGGAAAACATTGCGGCGCTGGTGGAAACCTTTGCCCGCATCGCTGACGCCGCCCCTGCAACGCCTTTCTACTATTACCATATTCCACGGTTGAGCGGGCTGTCCTTGAGTCCTTTGTCTTTTCTTGAAAAGGCGCAAGACCGCATACCGACTTTGGCAGGCGACAGAGGAACAGAACATGACACATAATCAGGCCGGAAGCAGCGTCAGGAAAAAAGAACCGGGGAGATATGCTCTTCACCTTGTTTCATTCCTGATGATTTCCTTTCTTCCCGCCATGGGTTCGGCGGCGGAACTGCAATGGGAGGAATTGCCGCCTTTGCCCAATGCCGACGGTGTTGCAGGTCCTTTTGTCGGCGTGCATCAGGACGCCCTCATTGTCGCCGGAGGCGCCAATTTTCCCGAACCTGTCTGGGAATCACAAAAAGAATGGCATGACGACATATTCGTGCTTGTCAGGGAATTGCGCCACGGCAACGAAAACTACCATTGGGAAACAGGATTCAAACTCGAAAGACCCTTGGCCTACGGCGCCTCCGTTTCAACGCCGTATGGCGTCCTGTGCGTGGGAGGAAATGACGCTCAAAACACGTACGCGGATGTGTTCCTATTAAGGTGGAACGCCACAGACAAGACCATCGAGCAGGAACAACTTCCATGCCTGCCCCGCCCCTGCGCCTTTACCGGAGCGGCACTGATAGGCAACACCGTCTATGTGGCCGGCGGCGCCGCCGGGGCGGCGCTTGAAAGTGCCATGCGTAACTTCTGGTCATTGGACCTTTCAAAAATTGGGAGTGACACCCTGACATGGCGGGAAACGCTCCCGTGGCCGGGCGCTTCCCGGGCTTTTTCCATTGTCACCGCACAACATAACGGCACGCATGATTGCCTCTATATTATCAGCGGAAGGCGACAGGAGGCCGTTGGAGACGTGGAGTTTCTTACTGATGTCTATGAATTTAACCCCGCCAGATACGATTCGGCCGCTTATGACCCTGCAACGGGCGCCTACACGGCAGGAGGAGAACCGTGGCGAAGGCGGGCGGATGTTCCCCGTTGTGTTATGGCGGGCGTAGGTATTGCGCTCGGACAAAGTCACTTGCTCATTCTGGGCGGCGCGGACGGCAGTCTCTTCCATCAGGCGGACATGCTTAAAGATGCGCACCCGGGGTTTCCGAAAAAGGCGCTCGCCTATCACACAATCACCAATACCTGGGTGGACGCGGGGCCCATGCCTGCGAACCATGTGACCACCACCGCGGTTCGATGGGGGGACGACAGCGCCAACGCCCCGATTATTATTCCGAGCGGCGAAATTCGCCCGAGAGTGCGCACACCCAGAATATGGCGCATACGCCCTGCGCAAAGCGGTGGACACTTCGGGGTTGTTAACTTCGCCGTGCTGGGTCTGTATCTGGCCGTGATGATCGGTATGGGCGTGTTCTTTGCCTTCCGCAACAAGGTTGCCGATGATTTCTTCCGGGGCGGACAGCGTGTTCCCTGGTTTGTGGCGGGTATGAGCATTTTTGCCACGATGCTAAGCTCGATTACGTTCATGGCCATCCCCGCCAAAACCTATGCCACCGACTGGGTATATTTTCTGGTAAACATGATGGCTGTTGCC
>DSBB01000358.1 GCA_011046175.1 Candidatus Hydrogenedentota bacterium
GCTCATGGGAGTATTTCTTATGCCGATTATCGTGCAGTGGTGGAGCGTATGGTATCCCGGTTCGGAGCCGGGCGGCGGCAGCTATACGGCCCAGCGCATGTTGGCCGCAAAAGACGAAAACAACGCACTGGGCGCCGTGTTCTTGTTCAACGCCGCGCATTACGCGTTGCGGCCCTGGCCGTGGATTATCGTGGCCTTGTGTTCTTTGATTGTATATCCGAATCTTGACGCGCTGCGCGAGGCTTTTCCCCATGCAGCGGCGATTGTCGGTCATGACATGGGCTATCCGGCAATGCTTACCTTTCTGCCCGCGGGACTGCTGGGACTCGTCGTGGCGTCTTTAATCGCCGCCTATATGTCCACTATTTCAACTCACTTGAATTGGGGCGCTTCCTACGTGGTGCATGATGTCTACCATCGGTTTATTCGGCCGAAAAGCGACGAGAAGGAGTTGGTGCTCGTGGGACGCATCGCCACCGTGGCGCTCATGATAATGGCCGGGTTTCTGGCGCTCAACATGCAGACAGCCAGGCACAATTTCGATTTAATGTTGAGTGTCGGCGCCGGCACGGGACTTATTTTCATACTGCGGTGGTTCTGGTGGCGCATCAACGCCTTTAGCGAACTTACCGCCATGGTCGTATCGTTTCTGGTCACGGTGTATTTCGGTTTCATCCATGTCAGGCTCGGGTGTGCGCCTGTTAACGGCGATTTGCAGCTGACGCTTACCGTGGCAATCACGACCGCGGCATGGATGCTTGTCACATTGATAACCGCGCCAACGCCGGAGGAAACATTGCGTAATTTCTGCCGATTGATCCGACCGGGCGGGCCGGGCTGGAAACGTTTCACCACGGAAATGTCCGAAGCGGCGACGGGCGATACGGCATGGCAGGTGCCTCAGGGAATCTTGTGCATGCTCTTGGGATGTGTATCCATATATGCCGCCTTGTTTGCCACCGGATATTGGCTGTACGGACGCTATGCGCTCGCGTCGTTCCTTACCGCGGTTGCAGTGGGCGCAGGAGTTGTTCTCGCGCGACAATGGCGTGTGTTGATTGCGCGCTTTTAAGCAAAACGATACGGAAAAGGAAAGATAAGGACATGAAAGTTGGCATGATTGGTTTTGCGCGGTCGGGGAAAACCACCGTATTCAACGCCATTACGGGAGCCGCCGCCGAGGTGGGCGCTTATGGCAGCCGCGACGCGAATATCGCCGTCATCAAAGTGCCTGACCCGCGTGTGGACAAACTGGCCGGGATATATAAGCCGAAGAAAAAAACGTTCGCAGAATTCGAGTTTGTGGATATCGCCCCGGCGGAAGGCGCGGAACCGGACAAAACACTCGATAACGCGGCGTTGAACCTGCTCAAGAACGCCGACGCGCTGGTGCATGTGGTGCGCGCGTTCGATGACGAAAACGTCGTGCATCCGTTGAACAGCGTCAACCCCGCGCGCGACGTGAAAGCGTTGGAGGAAGAATTGCAGATTACTGATTTCATAATCATCGAAAAACGAATTGAACGCCTTGAAAAAGAACATCGAAAGAATCAGGAATACGAACTGTTAACGCGATGCAAGGAACACTTGGAAAAAGGCAACCCCCTGCGAACACTCGATATCAACGCGCAGGAGGAAACGCTACTGCGTAGTTTTACATTTCTGTCGCAAAAACCGATGATGTTGCTGGGCAATTACGGTGAGGACGCCATCGGAAAGGACGACCCCGCACATATGCGTGAAGCCGCCGCGAAGCACGAATTGCAACTCATCGAACTCTGTGGAAAACTCGAGATGGAAGTAAGCCAATTGCCAACGGAAGAACAGTTGGCGTTCCGTGATGAACTCGGCTTGGGGGAGGAATCGCGGATGCGCTTTATTCAGTTCGCCTACGATATGCTTGGATTGATAAGTTTTCTCACCGCCGGCGAGCCGGAGGTCAGGGCGTGGACCATTCGGAAAGGAACACATGCCGTGGATGCCGCTGGCGTTATTCATTCAGATATCAAGCGAGGCTTTATTCGTGCGGAAACTGTCGCTTACGATGATTTTATCGAAGCCGGAACCATGGCGAAGGCAAAAGAAAAAGGAAAGGTGAGGCTGGAAGGCAAAGACTACATCGTCAAAGATGGTGATATGCTCTTGTTCCGTTTTAATGTGTAGGCTCTTGCCGCGCCACTATGGTCAGGAAATGCAACTTGCGTCTCATTCACATAAAATAAAGAGGCCTGACACGTAATCGCACCAGGCCTCCGCGGAAGGAGAAACGCCACATGTGGCACTGACCATCTCTATTATACCACTTTCAGGGCGAATAGGCAACCCCTATTTTTGCCTGCTAATACGCTCAAAACCGCCTTTCTTTCTTGTACATTATTCGCATTATGATAACGTTAATACTGATAAAAAACTTATTTATGAGAAACAATAGTTAGCATAACGTTATATCCACCTTTTAGATATCAGATGATTCACTTAAAATGACTATACTGAGGAATAGTTGTGGCATTGGGTTATATTGTTGATATTCAGCGTATGTCTGTCCGCGATGGACCCGGAATTCGAACGGTAATTTTTCTCAAAGGATGCCCTTTGAGTTGTATTTGGTGTCACAACCCGGAAGGCATTGATAACCATAT
The DNA here is from genome assembly GCA_011046175.1 of Candidatus Hydrogenedentota bacterium. Lineage (GTDB taxonomy): Bacteria > Hydrogenedentota > Hydrogenedentia > Hydrogenedentales > CAITNO01 > SLFT01. The sequence goes on from DSBB01000358.1 coordinate 2,640, forward strand.
AGAACTCGCATATTATAAAGATATATGTACGCTGTGCGGCATGTGCGCCGACCTGTGCGGGCAAAAGGCAATTGAAATTGAACCGGGCAACGCGCGCAACTTTCAGAGAAATAAATGTGTTTTATGTGGGAAGTGCATCGAAAATTGTCCTAATGCCGCGCTTGAAAAAGTCGGGCGCTTCGTTTCTGTTTCTGATGCCATGCGGGAAATGTTGCGTGACAAAGTTTTCTACGAGGAATCCGGCGGCGGAGAACCGGAGTTGCAGCATGAATTTTCGATGCAATTGCTGCGTGAAGCCCGGAAGCATCATATCCACACCTGCATCGAGACATGCGGCTACGGCGATGTGAATCTGTTTTGTTCGCTTGCGGGCAACTGCGACATCGTATTGTTTGACTGGAAGGAAAGCAATCCGATTCTTCATAAGGGGTGGACCGGTGTTGACAACATCCTTATCCGGAAAAATCTGAGAGCGATTGATGAAAAAGACGTTGACATTGTCCTCCGATGCCCCATCATTCCCGGATTGAATAATCGAAAGGAGCATATTTGCGGTATTGCCGCCATTGCCAATGAACTGGCTCATTGCAAAGAAATACATCTTATGACCTATCATCCCTACGGACAATCAAAATACGCGCGGCTATTATAATCGTGACCGAAATACTGCGTGCTCGCGCCCCACTTTGGCGGCATCGCCAATGTCGCGAACAGCCTGCTTGTTATCAAAACACTGGTCTATGAAGAGCGCTATGTCGAATTGCCGGAGTTTATCGCCATTGTGCGCGACGACTGGAAGGGCCATGAGCCCCTGCGGCGGCTGATTCGCCGGCGCTTCGCGTTTTACGGCAATGACGACGACGCGGCTGACGCGATGGTGGCGCGCGTCTTTGATGATTATACGCGCATGGCGGCGCAGGTGAAGAAGCGCAACGGCGTATTGCGTCCCGCGGGCATCAGCACATTCGGACGCGAAATCGAGTGGGCGGCGCCCAACGGCCCGCGCAAGGCCACTCACGACGGGCATCATCTGGGCGATGTGCTCGCCACCAACTGCTCGCCCTCGCCCGGAACCGACACCAAAGGACCCACCGCCGTCATTAATTCCTACTGCAAACTCGATTTTACCAAATGCCCGAACATGGCGACTTTCGAACTCAAAATTCATCCCGACACGGTGCGCGGCGAAGAAGGCGTCGAGGCGCTCGCCGCGCTTATGCGCGGGTTCGTCCGCCAGGGAGGCATGTTCATGCATATTGACGTCGTGGATTCCGCCATGCTCATTGACGCGCAACGCAACCCGGAAAAATATCCCAATCTCGCCGTGCGCGTTGCCGGCTGGTCGGCGCGTTTCGCCACACTGGACAAACAATGGCAGAATATGGTTATTGCGCGCACCCAGCAGTATGTAAAAGCCTGATACGAGCCTCGCCCGCCATCACGAGAGCGCATGGAACACCTCATCCTGTGGATGCCACGTTTGTGTATCCCCAAACGCCTGTATCTGCAACGCCGCGCTTGCCACACCCTTCTCTCTGATCACCATACGGCAATTCTGATTGCTGTTGAACGGCGAATCAAGACAGATTAGGTCAACCGTATCATCTTTTACATTCTGCCGCAAAATATCAGCGTTCTCACCGTAATAAAGCGGGGTTATCCGTCGGCGTTTTTCCTTCTGCGTCTTTCTCCGCACTTGCCATATCCCATTGATTTCATGATGCCAACAAGAAGGCAACCGGGGGAATTTGCGACATGCTGTTTATTGTCTTATAATACGTTTCAACCTTAATCAGGGACAAAAAAATTGCAACCCCGCTTTGTGCGGAAGGAGAGTGTATCATGTCGAACTTCAAGTTAGGTTTTGTAGGCGCTGGGTTTATTTCCAAATTCCAAGCCAAGGCGATGACCCAGATTCGCGGTGTTGACCTTGCCGGAGTACACGCGCTGAAAGGAGCGGAAGAACTTGCGGACTATGCCAAAAAGAGCGGCCTGGGCGACTGTGTCGTATACGGTTCAGTGGCCGAACTGTGCAAAAACGTGGACGCCGTCGCCATCTTCGCGCCGAATTTTGCGCGCATCCAGATCATGCAGGAGATTGTGGACGCCGTGAAGGCGGGCGCCGCCCTGAAAGGCATCATCTGCGAAAAGCCGCTGGGCCGCACCATTCCCGAAGCGCAACAACTTGTTGACCTCGCCAAGGAAGCGAATTTGCCCACCGCCTATTTCGAGAACCAGATTCACATGAAGGGCATTCGCGCTCAGATGGAACAGCTCGCGCCGGTACAGGCAAGCATGGGCCCGCTGGCGCTGGCGCGCAGCGCGGAAGAACATGCCGGACCGCACGAGGGCTGGTTCTGGGACCCCACCCGTCAGGGCGGCGGCGTGCTCTCGGACATGGGCTGCCACTCCATTGCCGTGGGCTGGTATGTGTTGACGCCCATCGGCAAGCCGGCAACATTCCTGCAACCTGTCGCGGTGAGCGCCGTAACCTCGCTGCTGAAGTGGGGCATTCCCAAATATCGCAAGCAGCTTCTTGACCGAATGGGCGTGGACTACGGAAAAGTGCCTGCGGAAGATTTCGCCACGGGTATGGTCACCTTCAAAAATCCCGAGACGGACCAACTTGTGCAGGCGCAGTTCACCAACTCGTGGATGTACGACAAGCAGGGGCTGCGCCTGCTTATGGACGGGTTGGGGCCGGGCTATGCCTTTGAACTGAACTCGCTTCGTTCGCCCCTCGAGGTATTCATCGGCGACGATGCCGCCGAGGCAATGGCCGACAGCGAGACCGCCTTGGAAAAGGCAACGGCCAGCCGCGGTCTTTTGGCGGTGGAGACGAACGAAGCCGACCTGTACGGCTATGTGGACGAAATAGAAGACGCGGTGAAGTGCTTTAAGGAAGGCAAGGACGGCTTCTTGAACTTCGCCTATGGCGCGGAAATCACAAAACTGTGCCAAGCCGCCTACATGTCCGCCGAAAAGGGAAAAACCGTTGACCTGACCGATACCGCGACGCTTGAAGAACTGAAGACGTATCAGTCGCTGATATCGCAGGGGCGCGGCGCGGAGATACTGCATGTGGGATAAAGGGCCGTTTCAGTGCATGTGACTGTTTTGCGGCGGAAAACAACACGGTTTTCCGCCGCTTTTCATCTCGGGTTGCGGCAGTCGCCGGCATTGGCGCATAATCTATTCCAGACAGCCGCTAAATGTTCCCTTTTTGTAACTGTCTAGCAGGTCTTATAATATGCCCTGATAACAGCGTATAACCGTCATTCCCGCGAAAGCGGGA
>DSBB01000517.1 GCA_011046175.1 Candidatus Hydrogenedentota bacterium
CTTTTGCCGAGCGTCTGCGCGTCTCCGGTTACATCAAGAATATCGTCCGTAATTTGAAACAACATGCCTAAATGACGCCCATAACCCGTCAGCGCCTGCAATTGCCCGGGTGATGCGCCGCCAAACATTGCGCCCAGGCGCAGGGAAACCGTAATCAACGCGCCGGTCTTGCAGGCATGGATGCGCTGCAGGTGGGCCAGGTCGCATTCGCTTCCCTGCGAGTGCATGTCGTAATACTGCCCCCCCGCCATGCCCCATACGCCGCTCGCCGCCGCAAGTTCGGCTATGGCGTCGGCGCGTCCCGTCCGGCCAAGTTCGTAGAACGCCATTGTCAGCAACCCGTCGCCCGCGAGTATTGCCGTGGCCTGGCCGAACTTTTTGTGGGAAGTTTGCCTGCCACGGCGGAAATCATCATTGTCCATGCACGGAAGATCATCATGTATCAGCGAATAAGTATGAACCATTTCAAGAGCGCAGGCCGCGGGCAGGGCGGGGGCGTCATCACCGCGCACCAGCTCGCATGCGCCCAGCGCAAGGGCGGGGCGCAGTCGTTTGCCGCCGGCAAACAAACTGTATTTCATCGCCTCAACAAGTCCGGCGGGCGCATCATGGTATGCGTCAAGGCGCGCTTCAAGCGCCGCGTCAACACGCCGGGATTTGTCTTGCAGGAATACATCCACCGTCATCAGAAAAGCGCGTCCAAGTCATCGTCCTCGCAATCTTCTTCATCGCCATAAGAGGACGCCTGCGCCGCGTCGCGGGATTCTTCCACAGGCGTGGAACGTTTGGCGGGTTTCTTCTTCGTCTTCACGCCTGTGTCCGTTGATGACGCCTCACCCTCGTCAAAGGGTTGCGCCGCCATCTCGCCGTCCATATTGCGCACAAGCATTTCGATTTTCTGTTCCGCCTGACGCAGCGCCTGTTCGCATTTGCGCGTCAATTCGATACCGGTCTCGAACTGCTTCAGCGCTTTTTCGAGGGGCAACCCGCCCTCCTCGAGCGCCTCGACAATGGCTTCGAGTTTTTCCAAGTCCTGCTCAAAGCCCGATTCAGATTTCTTTTCCGCTGTCATAATTTGCGATTCCACCTGTTGGGTCTATATGTTTCACTTCAGCGTGGGCAACGCCCTTTCCGAACCACACGCTGATTGCATCCCTGGGTTTCAGTTGCGACGCATCGCTCACCAGTAGTCGTTCCGGCTGTTTCCACGCCAGCGCATACCCGCGCGCCAACACCGCCACCGGGCTTAAGCTGTGTAGTTTTCCCGCCAATGCCGCAAATCTGTTTCGCCGTGGCTCGGTCAATGCCGCGCCCGCCCTGCGCAGGCGGTTGCGCACATGCCGCATGCTCTCGAGTTGTTGACGCAACCGCGCCTGCGGCGATAACAATGCCACCGCCCGTTGCAATTTTTCGAGCCGTTCCCGACGCCGCCGCGCCATTTCAGCGGCGGCCTGCCCGAGGCGGGCGCGTAATTCGTCCAGTGTTTGACGTTGTTGTCGCAGAAGCTCATCGGCGCGCAGAAAAACATAGCTGTTTCGCCGGCGGTCGAAACGATGCCGCCCATTCTCCACAATGCGCCGCGCGGCGCGTTCGAGACGGCGCCGTTTTAGCGCGACTTGTTCGGACAATACCTGCTGTTCGCGCACCACCAGTTCCGCCGCCGCGCTTGGGGTGGGCGCGCGCATGTCCGCCACAAAATCGGAAAGCGCATAATCTATCTCATGGCCGACCGCCGAAATAACGGGCGTTTTCGCCGCGAATATGGCGCGGGCGACAGTCTCTTCATTAAACGGCCACAGGTCTTCCAAAGAGCCGCCGCCGCGTCCGACAATCATTACGTCCACCCCCCATGCGTCCAGCGCGAGCACGCCCGCCGCGATTTCCGCAGCCGCCTCGCCGCCCTGCACCCGCGCCGGATACAGCAGGATATGCACATTTGCGAAGCGTCGGCGGATGACATTCAGTATGTCGCGGAACGCCGCGCCCGTGGGCGACGTAACCACCCCGATTCGTCTCGGCAACAGCGGCAGCTTCTTTTTGTGTTTCTGGTCGAAAAGCCCCTCCGCCTCAAGTTTCTTTTTCAGTTTTTCATAGGCCAGCTGCAACGCCCCCAGTCCCTTCGGCTGCAACTCTTCCACCACCAGTTGATAATTGCCGCGTCGCGCATACACCGACACCGCGCCCCGCGCCAGTACTTCCAGCCCGTTCTCCGGCTCGAACTTCACGCGCGACATGCGCCCCTTGAACATCACCGCGTCCAACTGGCAGTCCGCGTCCTTCAGCGTAAAATACGCGTGTCCCGACGCGGCCAGCCGATAATTCGATATTTCTCCGGACACCCACACCACTCCAATCTCGCCTTCAAGCAACTGCTTGATGCGATTCGTCAGTTGGGCGATGGTGTAAATTTGCGGGCGTCCCTGTTCCATAGATGTCCATTGTACCGCAAAGCGCGTCGGCATTACATCCGTCCGGGCGCTCATTCCTGCGGCGCGAATAGGCGCGGCGGGGATATTACAGGCAAAGATAAAGCGTCCTGTTCACGGCGTCATCAGATGTATCAGAGTAAACGCCTCATAGAAGGCGGCGACACCAAGCATTGCGCCTGTCAGTATTGCGGCGCTGAACAACATGAGAAGTCCCGATTTTACACTGGCAAAACCCCGTCCAAGCCGTATGCCTTGGAAGAGATGCAGCGGCCATGCAATAATGGCAAAGCAGGCAATGATATAGCTTTGGAGTTCAAGCACCATGGTGATCACATGCAGCACATAAGCTTGCGAGGCGCCGACCCACAACGGCGCCAGCGCGCCGCCGACCAACGCAAAACTGAGCAGGTTCTTTATGAACCCGAAAGGAACGGGAAACAGTGATATAAGGAAGGTCAGACCAAGGGTCTGCTCGATGTAGTTGTTATAAAAGGTCATCCATGCGGCGCGGACGACATCGCCGGATGCGTATGCTTCGCCTATGTAGCCAAGACCTCCGTGACTGAACACGGCCTCGATATACTGGGTGATGCGGTAGGTTATCAGCGGATTTCTTATTGCGGCGTACATGGAATAGAAGAAGACGGAATACATCACGATATGCAGGCAGATAAACAGTCCGGAACGTTTGTTAATTTCACTCAGTATCGCGTACAAAGGCCGGTAGCGGCGCGCCAAAAGAAGCCTGAAAAGGTAATAATGGGCAATGGCGCCGCCCAAGGCGGCGATCATCAGGCCCATAATCGCCGTAACCGCCACGCCAGGGTGTGTAACCAACAGGCCGCCCGTGTAGGCGGGCAGCGTCAAAGGCGCCTCTTTCGGTTCCCCTTCTTCCGGTTCTCCGGCGGCGACCCCTGACGCAGCGGGCAAGGACGCCACATCATCTACGACCACGATGTTTTCAGAACTGCCCGGCCGGCGTATCTTCTCCGGCAACAACCCGGCGTCCAGTAATACACCGCCGTTTATGACCAACAAACCCTGGACAGCGTTTGCGTCTGCCGCAAACAATCCTTTGAAATCAGAGGCGTGCGGCAGCATATACGCAAAAAGAAATCCGGAAACGGTATCATGAAGTCTGCCCACCACGGAAAACTGTATGCCGTCCACCCCAAAAGATTCCTCGCGCGCCAAAGACCCCGCCAATACCTCCGACGCGCCGGGCGTAGGCAGGCGTCCTGACGCCAGCAGTTTCGATTGCTCTGATTCCGGCAGGTCAAGGCCTATAAGCAGCTCCGGTTCGGAGAGCCGTACTGGCTGTTCAAACCGTTCCCAATTCACAATTACTTCCAAGAGTTTGAGCGCGGCGTCTTCCTTGAGCGGACCGGTGCGGGACACCCGCCGCGCCCACACCGGGCGGGAATCCACCGGCGGCAGCGAATCCGGCACTTCAAAAAGGATAAACGCGGTATTCCACGGCTTGTCAAACACCGAATGCGCGTCCATAATGGCGGAAACAAAAGTCATCAGCATCCCGGCAAATACCAGCGTCACCCCCGCAACCACGCCCGGCAGCCATTGCCACCCTCGTGTTCTGTCCCCATCCTCAGGCGATTCGTGTGTGGGTTCCGGCGCTTCTTCAAAGTTAATTTCGATTTCGGTCATAAATTACCAACCGTTTGTGGACGGGGCGCATTTGCAGGAGCAGGACTGAACTCCTCGATAATTTTATTCATCAACGCGCCAAAATAAGCCTCGCTGTTCGGCCCCAGCCAACTCATCAGACCCGTCTCGTAATCCAAACGACCGTCTTTGTCAACCTCGTTGTAATAACGGTCGGGCGACAAATAGCCCAGATACGCGCCCGCAAAACCGGTCACCCATAAATCCCATCCTTGTTCCGCGGCGCGGATACGCCATTCCCGCGCCAATTCACCGCTGGTGTCAAACGGCAACCCTACAAACAATATATTGCCGATGCGCGCGCCTTGGACACGACCTTCCGGCGGCACATTCAGTATCTTTGACGCGACGGGCGACAAACGCCATTTCGGCGACAACGGCCGCACCTGGATGGGCGGGACGCCCACGGGAACGCTCACCGACGCCACATCCGCATACGCGGTAAACGCAGGGTCAATAATGTCGTCAAGCACGAGTTTGCCCAGCGCCTGCCCCATCGCAGCAACCCGTTCGGAAGCGGTGGCGCCTTCCGGCGCGCGCGGTCCCATGGAACCCACCGCTCCGCCCAGATAAATCGCTGTTGCGTTGGTCTGTTGCTCGATATGCCGCATCAATTCGCCCGGGAATTCCGCGGAGAACTCCATCATTCTTTGTCCGAACACCGTGGGATGCGCGGAGAACCGCACAACATAGCACTCTTTGCCCTCCTCCTGACGCACCAGCATGTAGGTAAGCGCCTCATCCACCGCCGCGTCCCGTGTGCGATTGCGAATATAGTCCCCGGCGTTGACATGCCCATTGGCAACGAGCGCAGGCTTCATGTCGTTGTAAGCCTCCACAATCGCTTCCGCAAACACATCAGACAAAAATTCCGGCACCTTGGGATCATATTCGCCGGCGCTTATTTTGGAGGCCAGTCCCGGCGCAAATCCGCCGGGGCCGCAATGGGTGTGGCTTACGGTAAAATAAATGTTGTTCTCGACTAACGGCGATTTTTTGGCGACTTTTTCGTAGGTCAGATCCGCAATGTTGGGTGGCATGATCAACATGTCCGTACCCAGCAGCACAACCACATCCGCGCCATCGCTGAAGGCTATGGCCTTCGCCATCAGTTCATCGCGTATGCCCGTGGAACGCTTGCCGTCAGGACGTCCGCTATAGCCGCCCATCGGCACGCCGATGTCCGGCGTCATGATGCGGGCGGCCCAGCCCGCCTGCAACCGGCCCGGGCTGTCGCTAATCGTGGATTTGGCGGCCTCTCTTTCAATTGCGGCAAGCGCTTCACGGTAATAAGCCGCCTGCGTAAAATCAGAACCTTTATAAACCGGCCATGGGCCGATTACTATCAGGAACAAGACGACAACCGCAACAATAAAAACTACGATTCCCAGCAATATCTTCTTTAATCTGGACATGTTTTCACTCTCCAATACTGTTAAAACAAACGTAGTATAACCGTTAACGTTGATCCGCTTCGATATTTGCTTTTTGACCGACCCGCGCCGCCGGCGGTTTTATTCACGCGCCTTGCCACTCGATGGACGCTTTCAATACGCCGTCCGCGTAGGCGGCGGTAAGGGCAAAGGCTTCATCCGCCCGTTCAAACGGAAAAACATGCGTAATCAGCGACTGGGCATCCAAACGCCCTGTCGCAATCAACGCAATGGCAGCAGGATAATTGTGGCGAAAACGACGGCACCAGCGCAAGGTCAGTTCGCGGCGCCGCGCAATGCTCACGGGAACCGCGTCGTGTTCTTTCCCCGAAATGCCTGTTAATACGACGCTGCCCGCCGGGCGTGTTACGGCACAGGCAAGAC